>NZ_DCEA01000003.1:0-31377 GCF_002316705.1 Syntrophomonas sp. UBA1041 | reverse complement strand
CTTATCGGACCCGACAAGATTCTGGGGGTATCGGCGCAAAATGCTGCCCAGGCTGTGGCTGCCCAGAATGACGGCGCTGATTATATTGGGGTCGGAGCTGTTTTCGCCAGTCCGGTCAAGCCGGATGCCGGTATAGTTGCACGGGAGGAACTCACCAGAATCTGTCAGGCGGTATCTATACCGGTGGTGGCTATCGGCGGCATCACAGCGCAAAACATTCTGGAATTGAAGGGCGCCGGCATAGACGGCGTGGCGGTGGTTTCCGCCATATTTGCCCGGCCTGATATCGGAGAAGCAACAGCTCAGTTGTTAACCCTGGCCCGTGAAATGGTGGGTAATTAATGAGATACGCCATCTTTGATCTTGACGGAACCCTGCTGGATTCCATGGGCATTTGGGAAAGCCTGGATGCCAAATTTCTCAAACGTTATGGGCAGACTCCCACCCCGGAGATGCACCGGCGCATAAAAACCCTGACTGTCAGAGAAGCCGCACAACTGTTCAAAATGAAATATGATCTTCTGCCGACGGTTGACGAGATAAGCTCTGAAATCAATCAGTTATGCACAGAAGAATACCTTAATCATGTGCAATTAAAACCCCGAGCCCGCGAGTTTCTGGAATATTTGCATAACAAGGCGGTCAAAATGTGCATCGCCACCGCCGGTCCGCGAACCAACACCGAGCAGGTTCTGCTTAGAATGGGAATAATCGAATATTTTGATTTTATTTTAACCGGAGATGATATGAAGACCGGCAAGGACGATCCCGAAATCTTCCTGCGCTGTGCAGCAGGTTTCGGGGCGCCGCCCGGTGAGATCACGGTATTCGAGGACGCGCTTCACGCCGTTAAGAGCGCCAAAAAAGCAGGTTTCAGGGTGATAGGGGTATTTGATCCCTCAGCAGACCAAGAATGGGTCGAAATAGTTGAAACCTGTGATGATTACATCAAGGATTTCCGGGAAGCCATAGTGATATTAAACATTTAGGGGCGGGGCCAAGTCATTTTGCCCGGCGAATCGCATTGAACAAGAAAAAGACAGCCATGCCCAGGAAAGCAGACAGGATGGATCCAATGATTATCGCCAGTTTGGCCTGATGTATCAACAGCGGATCAGAAAAAGCGAGATTAGTAATAAACAAGGACATAGTAAACCCTATACCAGCCAGACATGACATGGCCCATATCTGCATCCACATAATCCCGGAAGGCAGTTGAGCTATACCGAACCTGACGGATAACCAGGACAAGAGAGTAATTCCTATCGGCTTTCCAATAACCAGACCCGCGGCAATTCCCCAGAACACCGGACTCATCGAACTGATAGTGCCATTTCCTTGACCCAGGTTCACCCCTGCATTGGCCAGGGCAAAGACTGGCAGCACAAGATAATTCACGAATGGATAAAGTTTATCCTCAAGTTTTTGCAAGGGGGAATCCAGATTGTCAACCGATACCTTTAGTTTTTTCATCATTTTCCGTTGAGTTTCATCTGTACACATGAGATGGAAATCTCCATTAGGAAAGCTATTTATGATACCTTCCGCCTCTGATATAAACTGTGTTTGATTATGGCGAGCCCGTGCCGGAATAGTAAATGCCAGCAATACACCGGCTATAGTAGCGTGAATGCCGGAAAGAAAGAAAGTCACCCATAGTGCGATACCCAGAAGAGCGTAAGGATACGTTTTCCTTACGCCTTTAAAATTTAAGAAAGCCGATACTGACAGAATAATAAAGCCAAAACCCAGATTTACCAGACTTATCTGCTCAGTGTAAAACAACGCAATTACCAGGATGGCCCCCATATCATCAAAGATCGCCAGAGCCATCAGGAATACTTTTAAAGCCAGGGGGATTGATGAACCCAGAGCTGTTAAACAAGCCAGTGAGAAGGCAATATCAGTTGCCATGGGAATACCCCAGCCCGCGTGACCAGGGCCTCCCTGGGTCAAGAGCAGGTAGATCAAGGCTGGAAATACCATGCCTCCCACAGCAGCGATGGCCGGCAAAATAGCATTTTCAATGCTCGATAATTCTCCCACCAAAAGCTCTCGCTTGATTTCCAGCCCAATAACAAAAAAGAAATAGGCCATTAGCGCATCATTGATCCAATGGCCTAAACTATTGCTAATTCCATATCTCCCAATGCTGACGGTGATGAGAGTATCCCATAGGGCATAGTAGCTGTCGGAATAACTGGAGTTAGCCCAGATAAAGGCAATGATAGTCGCTGAAAACAGCAGTAAAATGCTTCTCATCCTATCGTCAAGAAATTTGGATAATGGCCGCATCATTTGCGTTAGGAACAGACCGTTATTGTCCCTCATAATCTCTCCTTCGTTAAGATAATCTTGGGTATATAATTCCCGGATAATGCGGTAATTCGCTGCTGAGTTCTGAGCTGGCAACCTTTGACCTTATTCATATACTCAGTAAATCCTTTCAACGTGGATTCACAGTTCCCCTATTATTCCTAACCTCTGTATATAACACCAATGAGGTTGATAAATCTACAATAAAAAAAGCGGCCAGCCCTGTTACAGGCTACCCACCCCAGTAACCGTTTCTCATAGAAAAACACCCTATCTTGCGGTTGCAAAACTTAGGTATTTTATCCCCGCACTCCAAGTTTTCACCAGAAGCACTTTGACCGTCATTAATATTATTGCTTTTGATTTATAGTAGCAAAAAAATGAGTCTGATGGAACATTATAGGCCAAAAATTTGATCCCCGTGCCTGCCCGCTAAAAACAATATCCCCTATTGCCAAAATACCTTGGGATAAATAAAATATATATATACTATACCCTGTATGGGTACATAAAACGGAGGAAGGTTATGACTATGACTCGCAGATCATTTTTAAAAAGGGCCACAATATCCGGGATTGCGGCGGCCAGCATCATGACCGGTGCAGGCAAAGTTCTGGCCGGGACCAGATCAACTGGGAACTACGCTATTCTGCATGATTTGAATAAATGTGATGGTTGTGTGCATCAGGATACCCCCAAGTGTGTTCTGGCATGCCGGGTTAAAAATGAACTCAATTTTCCTCAGCCACAGCAGCCTATTAAAAATTATTGGCCACAGCCCAAACATGAGGACTGGTCTGGAAAAAGGCATGTCACCGACCGCCTCACCCCCTACAACTGGACCTATGTCCAGCATCTGGAGGTGGAACACCAGGGGAAAAAGATCGAGGTTCATGTTCCCCGCAAGTGTATGCATTGTGACAATCCGCCCTGTTCAACTTTATGTCCTTTTGGTGTTAATGATAAGACCGCCGAAGGTCCAGTGGTGATCAACCCCAAGGGGTGTTTTGGAGGGGCTAAATGCAGGGACGTTTGCCCCTGGCATATCCCTCAGCGCCAGGGCGGGGTAGGGCTGTATTTGGAAGTAGTCCCGGATTTGGCTGGAGGAGGAGTTATGTATAAATGTGACATGTGCCATGATCTGATCAAGCAGGGACAGCAACCGGCCTGCGTAAACGCCTGTCCCAGGAATGCTATTATGTTTGGCCCTCAGTATGAGCTGCATGAGTATGCACAGAACTGGGCCCGCCAGAATCAAGGCTATGTGTACGGAGATGAGGAGAACGGTGGAACAGCTAATTTCTATATTTCCATGATACCTTTTGAAGTTATCAATCTTGCCATTATCGACCAGGATCTGGACGGCACGACTGGCAGAGTCGATATGGCGGTAAATATTGAAAACCCACTTGACGAGCCTGGTAATATCTTGAGCGGTTTATTAATGGCTCCTGTTGCCGGGGTATTGGCAGCAGGAATAAGTACTTACCAGATTATGAAAGGGGGCAATGACGTTGAAGATTAAGCGCCACAATACAGCTATACGCTTTACTCATTGGGTTACCGCGATGTCTATTTTTGTCCTGTTGTTTACCGGCTTTGGACAAATGCCCGTTTACAAAAGATATTATGTGGACCAACTACCGGGGCTGGCCTGGTCGAGCAATTTTCTGGCTACATTGTATCTGCATTATCTGGCAGCTATGGCATTAATATTTATAAGTGCCTATTATGTGACCTATTTAATTGTCAGTAAAAGATGGGACATCATACCCCGCAGGGGTGATTTTAAGGAGTCCATGCAGATATTTGCTTCCATGCTGGGGTTGGCCGAGGAACCGGAAAATGACAAATATCTGGCAGAACAACGCCTGGCCTTCGCGGTGACTGCTTTCTCGGTAATGGCCTTGATTGTAACCGGAATACTGAAGGTATATAAAAACCTGCCCGGGATGGAATTTTCAGTGGGTACGGTATTCTGGCTGGCGCAGATTCATAATCTGTTTACCGTGATATTGCTGCTTTCGGTTATTGTTCACCTGGCAGCGTTTCTCATCAAGGCTAACCGGCCCCTGGTAGCAAGTATGTTCACAGGCTATATCGATAGGGAGTACGTAATACATCGCCATGCTGCGTGGTGGGATAAACTGAATAAAGAGCACCGTGAAGCCGGCCTCACGTCTCCACCCGTACACCCTGAAGCAGTTCTCATAGCGGAGCAGGGAAAATCTTGCCTTGACAAAACCGGGAATTCATCCTAGTATAAACAAAAAAATAGGCCATGAGAGTTGCAGGTGCCCGACAGGGAGAATAGGGAACCGGGTGCAAATCCCGGGCGGGCCCGCCACTGTAATGCTGAGCCGATGCCGCAGCCACTCCGGTAAGGGGGAAGGGGCATGCCGGTGAAGAAGCTGAGTCAGGAGACCTGCCTGTAGCTTAAGGTTGAAGCCGAAAGGCAAAAACCTGGTGCGGAATTGGAGAGTCCATACCTTTTTGAGGTATGGGTTTTTTATTTTTTATGGGGGTGAATGAAATCAAAGCAGCGGTTTTGGAGACCATCGGCAGCATCCGTATTGAAGACCGTCCCGAACCTCAATGCCAGGAGGGGGATGTCATTTTAAAAACCGAGGTGTGCGGCTTGTGCCGTACTGATATGAAAGCCTACACCATCGGACAGCGGGATCTGCGGCTTCCCCGAGTGCTCGGGCACGAGATAACCGCCACCGTGGTTGAGGCCTGCAGTCAGACTGAATTCCGCCCCGGGGACCGGGTGCAGGTTTCACCCGGTGTGCCCTGCGGAAACTGCCATTTTTGCCGGCAAGGTCTGGACCACCTGTGCGACCGGGTGGAAATCATGGGATTCCACCGTGACGGAGGCTTTCAGGAGTATCTGCACATACCTGCTGCGGCGGCCCAGAGGGGCATTCTCAATCACATCCCGGCGGGATTGTCATTTGAAGAAGCCTGTATGTCAGAGCCTCTGGCCTGTGCCATTAATATGCAGGACGCTTTGCATGTCGGTCATGGTGATGCAGTCCTGATTTGGGGGGGCGGTCCCCTGGGAATATTAAACGCCCGGCTGGCCAGGAGCCGGGGGGCTGAAGAGATCTTCATAGTGGAGAGCCATCCTGATAGAATGATGCGTCTGCAGGATTTGGAAAATAGATGCCACTTACTGGCTGATCTTGAAGGGCTCAGAAAGGCGCTCACGGTCATTACAGATCACGGCCAGGCTGATGTCGTCATACCTTGTTGTCCCGATCCCAATGCCTTCAGAAGCTCCCTGCAGGTATGCTCCAAGCGGGGGCGGATTGGATTCTTCAGCGGGATGTCACAGCAGCCGGGCTTCACCAATGATGAATGGAACCTGCTTCACTACCTGGAACTAACCGTTATCGGCGCATATGGATGCTCCATACGTAATAACCGCTCCGCCATGCAGTTGATGGAAAGAGGGGATGTGGTGGTCAAAGACCTGATTTCCAGGCGTATCGGACTGGATGAACTGCAAGAAGGGTTGGATTTGATAGCTGCGGGGAAGGAAATGAAAATAGCGATGGATATGAAAAAAGGGAGGTAATGTGAGATGTCATTATGCGCACAGGAATTTGGCCGGACTATTGCTGATTTGATCAACCAGGTTGATCTGCCGCGGGACCGTTCCAAGACAGTATTCAGTGAAGTTCTGCTGGATCGTCAGTCGGCCATGCATCAGGGCGCATTTTTGAGCGCCCTGGCCGCCAAAGGTGAGACCGCTGAAGAGATTGCCGGGATCTGGGAGGCTATATATGAACATGACACCTGCAAGGTTGCCCTGGATAACCATGCTGATGTGGTGGAAAACTGCGGCACCGGGATGGATAGCCTGAAAACGTTTAACATCAGTACTGCCGCATCTATCATTGCGGCAGCTGCGGGAGTGGTGATGGCCAAGCACGGCAGCCGCGCCATTACCTCCAGCTGCGGAACCATCGACCTTTTAGAAGCATTGGGCGTTGATGTTGAAGGTCCACCGGAACTGGTGAAACACAGCATTGAAACGGCTGGTATCGGTATCTTTAATGGTATGAGCCCGCATATTCATCAAAGCCTGGGCAGAATTTTATCCCAGATTTCGTTCGGAACAGTTCTGAACATTGCGGCCTCCCTGGCCAACCCGGCCCTGCCCCGCTATGCCGTCCGCGGCGTCTACGACCGGGGATTGCTGACCCCGGTAGCCAGGGTGATGAACGAAATAGGATACCGGCGCGCCCTGGTGGTACACGGGCTGGACGCCGGCGGCGAACAGGGCATGGATGAGGCTTCCACCCTGGGAGAGACCCTGGTGGCAGAATTGTATCCCGACGGCTCAATTCGCGAGTTTTCTTTTTACCCGCAGGATTACGGAATTAAACAGGCCAGTCTGGAGGATCTCAGGCCCCATATCGACAGGGAACAGGAGGTCCTGCAATTCCTGCGGGTGATTGCGGGGCTGGAAAACGGCCCCCGCACCGATATTGCCTGCCTGAATGCCGCACTGGTCATCTATGTTACCAGACCGGAGTCATCTCTGGCCGACTGCCTGCAGGCTGCCAGGGAAATGATTAACAAGGGCCTGGCCCTGCAAAAGCTTAGAGCATGGGTGTCAGCACAAAATCAACGCCCGGAACGGGGCATTATCAGGCTTAACCAGCTTTTGGAGAAGATGTAAAAGACATTCCCGACGATTTGTCACCCCGGAGAGGAGGAGCATGGTGATTAAAATGCTGGCGATTAAAACCGAAGCGGGATACTACAAAGAGGGCGATCCGTACATGATGGTGGATTTGCCCCGGGCATCAGTCTACCCGCCGGAAAAGGCGGAATACGTGCAAGGCATTATGACGGGCTTAAAGCAGCAAGGGGTGGCAAGCCGACTGGTCGAGATGCATATAAGCCTTACCGAATGGGAGGACATATCCGCCTGGCGCAGCAGCCAGATTTGAGCTGTCAGGCTCCGGGGTAAAGCAAAGCCGTAACAAATACAGATGCCAATATTACTGAATATTTAAGCACCTGGGCCCGGCAATAGTGTCCCTGGGGACAGAATCAGTCAAAACCGGTTTTGCCGTGATTTTGATTTCTTTCCGATAGTATGCTATCATGGCTGAGTAAGATTGTTTTTTCAACTGCTTATATTAGTATAAGGCAATATGGGCTTACAGAGCGGGAAACTCAATTTATTATGAGTTGTCCGCTCTTTTTACATTAATACGGTGAAACCATATTTACTAGGTTGCATTTGCAGATGAATTAACAAAAGGTTGTGCCGCAGCCAACGGGGTGAGGGCATAGCCTGCATTTAAATAAGTGGCAAGCCCACATGTAAGGAGAAAAAAATTTGAATTTCGAAGAACTAAACCTGATTACGCCAATCCTGAAGGCTTTGAAGCTGACCGGATATGCCATGCCCACTCCGATACAGGAGCAGGCCATACCGGTGGTCCTTGCAGGCCGGGATTTGGTAGGATGCGCCCAGACTGGCACCGGAAAAACCGCGGCCTTCGCGATCCCTTTATTGCAGACCATCTATAAAGGGAAGTCCAACCTGAGAGAACTTCGGGCCATAAAAGCTTTAATCTTAACTCCAACTCGTGAACTGGCGGTGCAGATAGGCGAAAGCCTGGCTGCCTACGGGAGATATACCGGGCTGAAGCACGCGGTTATTTTTGGCGGGGTGTCGCAAGCTCCGCAAACCAATCAGTTGAGGGCGGGTGTGGATATTTTGGTGGCTACTCCCGGCCGGCTGCTGGATCTGATGAACCAGCGGCATATCCGTTTGGACCGGGTCGAGATGTTTGTGCTCGATGAGGCCGACCGCATGCTCGACATGGGGTTTGCTCACGATATGAAAAAGATTATCGCCCGGCTGCCGGTTAAGAGGCAAACTCTATTGTTTTCCGCAACCATGCCCCCGGAAATTGCCAGGCTGGCAGATGATATTTTGAAACAACCGGTCAGGGTTGCAGTGAGCCCGGTTTCATCGACAGTGGACACTATCGAACAAGCTGTCTATTTTGTGGATCAAAAGGATAAGACCTTGGCGCTGATTCAGTTGTTAAATAGCGACTCCATCGATTCTGCCCTGGTGTTTACCCGGACCAAGCATGGAGCTGACAAGGTGGCCAAAGCCCTGGCCAACGCAGGGATTCCTGCCCAGGCCATCCATGGCAACAAATCACAGCAAGCCAGACAGCTGGCCTTGAACAATTTCAAGGTCAAACGCACCAGAGTGCTGATTGCAACCGATATCGCCTCCAGGGGCATCGATGTGCCGGAGCTGTCCCATGTCATAAACTTCGACCTGCCCAATGTGCCTGAAACCTATGTGCACCGGATTGGAAGAACCGGCCGGGCCGGTCTGGGAGGAACGGCGGTATCATTCTGTGACCGCGAGGAAAGGAAATACCTGCGGGATATACAGGCCTTGATATCCCGAAAATTACCTGTCATCCGAGAATTGCCCCGTGCAGTGAGCCTGGCTGCCAGATAATTGTATATTGCCTGGGCTATTCAAGAGCCCGAAATCAGCGGCTGCCCAATGAGAGCCTGAGTCCCGGGAAGATCGGGAAAACAGCCTCCATTGGGGAGCATCTTCATAAGAAAGCCCGGGTCAAGCTATAAAAGCTATAAGAATGGCAACAATATATTGTAATAAATTCAATGGCACAACCTGCCAAAAGGAGTACTTTTATGGAAGAGACTATTTTAAAGGCGAGTGAAAGAAGCAAACAACGCGGCAAGTTCAGGGAAAAGGGCTTTGTGGCCGGGGTTATTTATGGCGAAGGTATGCAGGCGAGTAATCCGGTCAAATTCGACAGAGCGGCCTTGCAGCAAGTTCTTAAGCGCCATGGCTCCAATGCCAGAGTGACGATTCTGTTTAACGACAATAAGACACTGGGCTTTATCAAAGAAGTGCAGCGGGATGCGATTTCGCAGCAGATTACCCATATCGATGTGCAGCTGGTTTCCAAAGATCAGGAGGTCAAACTATCCGTTCCTATTGTTTTCAGAAATGTGGAAGATCTGGCAGACAGACAACTGCAGCTTCAGGTCTACAAATACGAGGTTCCTGTTACGGGAAGAATGGATTTGATGCCTGACGCCATACAAATCGATGTGGCACCTATGAATTTAGGCGATTCAATCACTGTAGACGACTTCAACCTGGATCCGCAGATAAAAGTAAGCGAAAAAGAAGATGCCGTCTATGCAGTGATCAATAATCTGCCGGTTGAAGAGAGCGCAGAAGCCGAAGAAAACCCAGAGATCAATGAGAATGCCGAACCCGCAGCCGAATAAGGCGCAATTGGGGACGTGACAAATTTGGGACCGTCCCCAAGGGGGTTATTTCGGTGTATATTGGGTAGCAGGGAAGACATAATCACACTTTCGAAGGAGCAGTCTTGATGCAGGGTTATTTTGCAGTTGGGACTATACTTTTGCTTATTACTCTGGTGATCTCGCGGGCTATTCTGATGCGAAAACTGGGCATCAAAGCCATGAGGTTTGGCGAGATGGATAAAACCGATTTCCTCATTCCTCCATTTGCTTTGCTGTTCTTCTATCTCATCTTTGCCAGCGCTCTGAACTGGCCGAAATTCGGCGCTGAACTGTTTTATAATGATATGGCGGCTTGGATCGGCGTGGCCTTGTGTATACTGGGCCTGGCCTTTTTCTTTTTAAGCCTGACTTCTTTTGGCAAAAGCTTTCGGGTGGGTATCGATGAAGATCAGCCCGGCGCTCTGATAACAACTGGCGCCTTCGCTGTCAGCCGCAACCCCATTTATACCGCTTTCGGGTTCATACTCCTGGGTATATTTTTGATTTTCCCCAATTGGGTGGTATTATTGTACCTCCTGGCGGGTCTGTGGCTCATGAATCGCCAGGTTCTTCGCGAGGAGGAATCATTGCAAAAGATCTACGGTGAACAATACCTGCGATACTGCCAAAAAGTCCGCAGGTATCTTTGATACAGCGAATTGAATCCGATGGGGTACTTTATAAGCAAATAAAGCCGGAGACAACCTTGATACGGGCGACCTTCGTCCCTGGAAGGCATGGCATACCTGGATATTTCTCGTGCTCGCCGACCTTCCATTAAGCTGATTACCTGAGGGCCAAAGAAATCTTCAATGGCCCACATTAAATTTTGTTCGCTTTTTGGAAGGCATTTCAAAATCGTTCCGGCCTATTCCCGAATTTTGGTCTATTTCTTCCGTTTTTTACCAACAGCCAGAGCGGAGAGCGAAATATTGGTGACGGTAGCAAATGCAATATTAAAGCATTCCTGGCTGACAAGTTCAACAACATAATGGCAGCATTCCGGGCAGGTTTCACAAGCGCAGAAGCTGAAAGCGAAGGAATCTGACTGCTGTACGAATTCGTTTTCATTCTGGTTTGTTACAAAATCTTCGTTAGACTGTCTCTCGAAGGTCCAGGTGCCGAGAGGAACATGACTGCCGCAGCAGACCCTGCTCAGCTTGAACACTAAACGCAGCAGAAAGTTGTCGTCGTCGGTGGTTCTGAAACTAATAAGTGAAAAGAAGTCCAATTTGACAGTGGGGTCGATCAAATCGCTGGTGTCAAGAGAAACTGTCGCCTGAACAACCCCATAGCTGCTGTTGTTGATACCGGATGAAGCCGCCCCATTAACCAAAATGCCGTTACAGGATATCGGACCGGAGCCCACACTGGTGCCGCACTTTAAGATCGTCTCAGTTTCAAAATCGGGTTTATTTTTGTCTTTATCCTTCTTAAAATCCTGGTTATCGTCCTTTTTGGGAAAAGGGCAATAGTTGTCTTGCTCCTCATAATAATCTTTCTTGGGATAAGGGGAATAATCATAATCCTCTTCCCTGCGATTATCACGCCTGTAGGAATCTCTCTGATAACGGGTTTTCATATAATAACCTCCTATATCTTTAAATAATCTGCCAAGCCATTTATAAATAAACGGCTGCTTAGATTTACTCTAGTTTATTCTCTAATACCATAATTTGGTTACTGTGCCGGATGCGGGAAATGCGAATTATCAATCATTTGTGAATGCGGGGAGTTCAACTGTGTGGCCCGGGGTCAACAAAAAGGAACTCCCGTATTATCGGGAGTTCCGTAATATAGAAATTAGCTTTATGCTAGTTTATGGAAAGAACTGCCGGCACGTTGGGCAATAAGCCCAATAAGCATTTTACTTTGGAGGTTTCTGTAATTCCGGTCTTGCACCAGACCACAAAATGTTCGCAATTGCTGATGGAAGGACTGTATTCGCGCTCCCCAACCTTGCTTAATGCCCGCTGTGCAGTCTGACGGGGCGAGTAGATTCGATAATAGGGGCTTTGCCGGATTAATTCCAACAGCTTTAGCCTGTCGATAAGGGAGGTTAAGCTTCGAAACGGGGCCGCCAATACGTCGATGGGTTCATTTTCATTAGTCTCAGGAAAAATGCAGATAAAATAGCCGGTTTTGCCATGCAGGAATCTATCCAGGGTGGTTTCCCGGATATAGTGGTACTTCTCAAATTCGTCAATATACGGGGCATAATGCACCACGCTATGGTCATTGATGTAAACCCCATAGTGTTTGGTGGGACCGCGGTAAACGCCAATAATATCGCCGAAACTTGCCGATACAACCTCATCAGCCATGTGATCTCCCCCTAAACTGATGTTGAGCGTTGTATTTAAAGTCTACGATGCCGATCCTCAGATTATACTCGTCGACATAATATGAAAACTACGACCTCTGGCATTATTCCTCCGATTCATTAAATCAGTATCACCCCGCTTTGCTAATCTTTATATAATTATACATTAAATTCCTCTCCGGCAGGCTGTTTCGAATCCAATTTAAAGGTATCCAGGGAAAATGCAAATGGGGCGGTGAATAATACCGCCCTCCATAAGGCCGCATGGTGCAGAGATAAAGCGGAGGGATTCTATTAGCCGAAGCCCTCCGCTTGATTACTTTTATTTAGGCACAAACTGGCCGGTGACCACTTTGTCATAAGGGGCTATCTTTTCCAGTTCTCCGGCATCTTTGATGATTTGCTGCAGGAGATAAAAATCGTTTTCCAGCAATAAGGGGTCCTTCTTCCAGCTATTCTGGTCTTTGTAGTTCTTAATGGCGCTGATCAGTATTTCTTCGGATTCATCCGGAAAGCTGGGCTTGATGGTTTGGGCGATCTCTGCGGGGGAGTGACTGTCTACCCACTGCTGTCCCTTATAGACGGCCCGGGTAAATTTCTGCACCAGCTCGGGATTTTTCTCGATGGTACTCTTTTTGGTGAAATAAGCGGTATAGGGGACTTCACCGCTTTCTTTGCCCAGCGAGGCTACTATATGGGCTTTGCCTTCTTTGGCCATTGTTGAAGCGGTTGGCTCAAAAATGATCACATAATCACCTTGACCGCCCAGGAAAGCCCCCGGCATGGCTGCAAACTGCATGGTGGTGTCGATAAAAACATCTTTTCCCACCGTCATGCCGTTCTTCTCCAGGACATATTCCAGTATGATGGCCGGCATTCCGCCTTTGCGTCCTCCGATAATGGTCTTGCCTTTCAAATCGCTCCACTGGAATTCGGGATCGGGCTGCCGGCCCATCAAAAAGGTGCCGTCTCCGTTGGTCAACTGGGCAAATACCACTCCATAGTCTTCTTTACCTTCATTATAGACGTAGACACTGGCCTCCGGGCCGGCTAAACCGATGTCGGCCTGCCCGGTCAAGACCGCGGTCATGACCTTATCGGCTCCCTGGCCATTGGTGAGTTCGATTTCCAAGCCTTCGGCTTTAAAAAATCCCTGGTTTAAAGCCACATATTGCGGGGCGTAGAAAATCGAGTGGGTGACCTCACAGAGTTTGACCTTGGTGAGTTCATTCTGTGCAGGGCTGCACCCTGATAAAACCAAAGTGAATCCTACCGTTAAAACCAACAATAGCGCCGTTAATTTCCTCATTACCAATCCTTCTCCTCTCTTTGCGCATGACCATTTTTTCTCAAGACAAAACTTTCGAACCAAACCACTCCCTGATACATGACCATGGCCGCAATTCCCAAAATAACCACGCTGGTCATGACCAAATCGAGTCTGAAAACCTGGCCGCCATAGACAATCAGATATCCCAGGCCGGCCCTGGAAACCAGGAACTCGCCCACAATGACACCGACCCACGACAATCCCACGTTTACTTTGAGCGCGTTGATTATACTGGGAAATGAGGCCGGGAGCAAAACCTTGGTCAGCACCTGATATTTGGTGCCGCCAAAGGAGTGCACCAGTTTGATTTTCTGCTGATCAACCCCCATAAAACCGTTTAAGACTTCCAGGATGGTCACAATCAGCGAAATAGCCAGGGTCATGACAATAATGGCTACCGGGCCGGCGCCGATCCAAACGATAAAAACCGGACCCAGAGCGATTTTGGGCAGGCTGTTTAAGACCACCAAGTACGGTTCAGACACCTCTGACAAAAATTTCGACCACCACAAGGCAATGGCGCACAAAACCCCGGAGACCGTCCCCAAAAGAAAGCCGATGATGGTTTCCAGACAGGTCACCCCGATATGCTGGAAGAGCGCGCCTTCATTGTACAAAACCCCGATGGTTCTGATTATCCGGGAAGGCTGGCTGGTTATGAAGGGGTCGATGATGGCCGCCCGGGCCAGTATTTCCCACAGAGCGACGCACAGGAACAGAATTATGAATTGAGTGGCACGAACCGTGATCTTTTTCCGTTTAAGCATATTCAGGTATTGGGCATGTGCAGGCGATATTTCGGATAATTGACTGTTAACCGCTGACATAGCAGCAGCTGGCTCAGACATGAATATCCAACTCCCTCCATATTTCCTGGAAGTAGTATCTGAATTCCGGTGCTTCGCGGCAGTTGATCGGAGTCCGGCTGGTGCAGCTCAATTTTATGTTGTGGATTCTTTTCAGACGCCCGGGCCGGTGGCTTAACACCACGATCCGGTCAGACATGCTTATGGCTTCGCTGATATCATGAGTCACAAGTATGGCGGTCTTCTTCTCCTTTCTGATGATGTCGTAGATATCCTCGCTGACCGCCAGGCGGGTTTGGTAGTCCAGGGCGGAAAAAGCCTCGTCGAGCAGCAGGATTTGGGGGTTCGGCACCAGGGTCCTGATCAGGGCCGCTCTTTGCCGCATACCGCCTGATAGTTGCTCAGGATATTTGTTGCGAAATTCATAGAGGCCATAGGTTTTCAAATAATTGATAGCCTTTTCTTTGGTTTCTGGATTGAGGGCTTTTTGAATCTCAACCCCCAGGAGCACGTTTTGCAAAATGGTTCGCCATTCAAAGAGATGATCTTTTTGCAGCATATAACCGGTTTTTTTGGAAGAGCCGGCGTTTCGTTCCCCGTACAGCAGAACCTCTCCCGAGGTTGGGCTGAGCAGACCGGATATGATAGAAAGCAGGGTCGATTTCCCGCATCCGCTGGGTCCGACTATGCTGACAAATTCACCTTCGCTTACTGCAAAATCAATGTTGTCCAGGGCCTGGATTTCGCCGTTTGGGGATTGATAGGTCATGGCAACCCCGCGGACTTCTACCACTGGCTTCAAAAAATCACCCCCCGGTATCTACTCCTAATATGTTATTCGAGCCGACATCAAACAGTGAGTGTTCTGTGAGGCAAGCGGGGCGGGGGATAAAGCGGGCGGAGGATAAAGAGGTACGCGCAAGCGGGGTGAGGTTCTTGACTTGAGCTAAATGCGCAGGTCAAGAACCTCACTCCGCTTGCCCCCTCACTTTCCCATATATTATGATTGTCTGAGACAGTTTTATATTTGAGGAATATCGCCAATATGCAATTCAAATGCGCGTTAATTGTGGTCACAGATGTTAACAAATCAAGAAGGTTCTATGAAGAGGCGCCGGGCAGATAGGAGGAGTCAGTTTGAGGTTTGTTTCATTTTGCCATAAGTATGTAAGCCAGGTCGGAATCATGCTTGAAGATGGGGTTATAGAGCTAAATGCACTTTTGGAAACAAGATTTACTTCGATGCTGGAATTAATAGAAAACTTGAGTTCCGATCATTTGAGAGAATTGTCTGCTGCGATTGCCAGGGGAAAATACAATTGCCTGCCCTTAAAAGAGATCAAACTGCTGGCCCCCATACCAAATCCGCCGCGCAATGTCTTTTGCCTGGGAAAGAACTATATAGAGCATGCTCAGGAGATAAAAATGACTCAGATTTCTGACACCGGAATACCTGATTGCCCGATTTATTTCAGCAAAATCGCCAGTCCGGCCATCGCCCACGGGGACCGGATCAAATTTTCACCACAGGTTACCCAACAGGTAGATTACGAGGTTGAGCTGGCGGTGGTGATAGGCAAAACCGGAAGCAACATTGAGCCCGAGGGGGCAGAAGATTACATTTTTGGCTATACCATTGCCAATGATATTTCGGCCCGCGATTTGCAGGGGGTTCATAAACAGTGGTTTAAAGGCAAAAGCCTGGATACCTTTTGCCCCATGGGACCGGTTCTGGTTCACAAAAGCGCCTTACCCATGCCAGTGGAACTGGATATACAATGCAGGATAAACGGCGAGTTGAGGCAGGACTCCAACACCAGGCAGATGATTTTTGACATCCCTTTTATTATCAGCGATCTTTCCAAAGGCTTAACCCTTCACCCCGGGGATATTATCATGACCGGCACCCCCAGCGGGGTGGGCATGGGATTCGAACCTCCCAGACTGCTGGCTGACGGCGATATTGTGGAATGCTATATCGAAAAAATCGGCAAACTGGTAAACCAGGTTGTGGCCGTCTAGGGGTGACACCTCCAGGTAAATTATTTTTAAATTTCTAATCAATTATCATATTTTTATGTTAAAATAAATCCAATATTATAAAAGTTCACCCAATGACTCATGTTTTATTTATCAGGTAGAATCTAAGCCAGGCAGCGGAAAGGGAGGTTTATTAATGGACAACAATGACCAGAAGCGATGTATCTGCAAAATGTGCCCCTCTTACATAAACTGCGGTGAGCCGCTGGCCTTCTGCCTTCCCGAATATGGCAGCAGCAAAT
Source organism: Syntrophomonas sp. UBA1041 (assembly GCF_002316705.1). Classification (NCBI taxonomy): domain Bacteria; kingdom Bacillati; phylum Bacillota; class Clostridia; order Eubacteriales; family Syntrophomonadaceae; genus Syntrophomonas; species Syntrophomonas sp. UBA1041. Next base: position 14,979 of record NZ_DCEA01000003.1, on the reverse strand, counting down.
GCATCACCGTCGGGTCGGGGTGTGTCTGTCCGGGATGCCCGATATATGAAGAAAAGGGATTTTCCAAGGAGTATTATTGCATTCCCGGTAATGAGGAGGACATCGGTTGAAGGAGGGTTGAACATGAAGTTTGATGAGGTTGCCGATATTCTGGTGGTTGGCAGCGGGGCTGCCGCTTTCTCGGCGGCGCTCACTGCCAGCATACGGGGGGGCAAAGTGCTCATGCTGGAGAAAGGGCCTATCATCGGGGGAACCACCCTGCGCTCCGGCGGCGGATACTGGATTCCCAATAACCGCTTTCAAAAAGAACTGGGCATCATAGACGCCAAAGAGGACGCCCTGCGCTATATGGCGCGCTATTCCTATCCCCAGCTCTACAATCCTGAAGATTCCAGGCTGGGACTGCCGGAAAACGAGTTCGCTTTGATCGAAACTTACTATGACCGGGCGGCAGAAGCAATCGATTTCCTGGCTGATTGTGGAGCGTTGCAGAGCATTCAGGAAATCAACTGGACCGGTAAACCGCAGGTGGATTATATGGATCATCTCCCCGAAAACAAAGCAGTGCGGGGAAGGGTGTTGTATGCCCGCAATGCCGACGGCAAACAGGGTTTTGGCGGAGAATTGATCCGGCAGTTGAAGGCCAAGGCCGGAAAACAGGGGATTAAGGTATTGACCAATCATCGCGCCAGCAAAATCCTGAGAAATTCCATGGAGGAGGTCATCGGTCTGGAAGTGATCGGCCCGGACCAGAAAAACCTCAAATTTCGGGCAAACCGGGCGGTTATTTTCGGCAGCGGAGGCTATACGCATAATTCTGAACTGATGCTGCATTTCCAGCCTGGACCAAGTTTTGGGGGGTGCGCCGCTCCGACCAACAGCGGAGATTTTATCAAAATGGCAGGTGCGATAGGAGCCAAACTGGGCAACATGGTCGGCGCCTTCCGGGCCGAAATCATTGTTGAAGAAGCCCTGGCCGATCCGGACGGCGTGCACAATGTTTTTTATATCCCCGGAGACAGTGTGATCGAGGTCAACCGGTATGGCCGCAGGATCATGAATGAAAAGCGCAATTACAACGACCGCACCATGACCCACTTCGTCTGGGATCCTCAGCGGGCGGAATGGAGCAATATGCTGGTTTTCATGATATTCGACCAGCGCACCGCAACACTCTGGCAGGGCTTCCCGCCCTATCCGGTCAAGGGGGTGGACGCATCCTACATCATCACAGGGGACAGCTGGGGAGAACTGACCCTGGCTATAACCCAGCACCTGAGCAAGCTGGCCTCGAAAACCGGAGGATTCAGTTTGGACCCGGGTTTTGAGGACAATCTGAAACATACCGTGTCGCGTTTCAATGAATTCGCCAGAACAGGTCAGGATAAGGATTTCGGCCGCGGTGATTACAACTATGACCGGGAGTGGACCACATTTCCCCCCACCGTTCCCGGCGTAGAATGGCCTCCGGCGGGCAGTTTGAACTATACCATGTATCCGCTCAGCGATCAGGGGCCATATTATGCCATCATCCTTGGCGCAGGCACCCTGGACACCAATGGAGGCCCGGTGATAAATAAATATGCCCAGGTTCTGAATGTGTATGACCAGCCAATTGCCGGGCTGTATGGCGCCGGCAACTGCGTGGCCTCCCCGGTGGCCAGGGCCTATTGGGGAGGCGGAAGCACTCTGGGTCCGGCTATGACCTTTGGATACCTGGCCGGTTTGCATGCCAGCATGGGCGCCGAGAAAGAGGTCTAGTTGGGGAGCCGTTAAGCAAAAGGACGGATCATTGACTTCGAAAAGCGCTGGCAGTGTTCAGGTAACGGAGACAGAGTCGACAACGAATACGGAAGGTCAAAAGATTTCTATCTGAACCTTGGATTATCGAGTGAAAGGTCCAGTTGCGACTGGCAGTAAATCAGACCATGAAGGGAGACGAAAATTATGTTATGGAAATGTTCGGTTTGCGGTTTTGTTTACGAAGGAAGCGAGGCGCCGCCAAAATGCCCCAAATGCATGTCGCCTAAGGAGAAATTCGCTGCCTTGTCCGAAGAAGATGCCCAAAAAATTTATGCTTCGGACCGTACCAATGATATTCATATGGAAATCATTAGACTGGCCATGAAAATCGCGAAATTGGCTAAAGAAGGCATTGAAATCAACCTGGACCCTCCCTGCGTAGCATTGTTTGAACAGGCCCGCGATGAAGCCTGGATTATTAAACAAAGAAGCAAAGCTGAAATTGCCGGTCATCTCGGTAAGGGAAAGTGGTAAGACAGCATACCCGGAAGCTCTCATGAACTGACCACAAGGCAACTGGGATCAAGCGGCCTGTAAGAAAGAGGCTGTCCCCAAAGTCTGTATAGACAAAAGGGATAGCCTCTCTTTATTCTTTTGATGCAGTTGTGGCTTTCCCCAGCCGGCGATGCTGGATTCACCTGCTAAAAACACGGTTTGTAGTTGGTGTGCAGGTAATTTTACATAAACTTATCGCGTTGTGGAATAGCCCGGTCCAAATCACAAGGCTCTTGAACCTGCCAAGAAAACTAGCCTGTTTAAGAGCCGTTTCAAAGCTTTTCTACACTATTCCACTTTAGGCAGGCCTGCAAATCCTCGCTGCAAGTCTTCGTCAGTGGGGATGTAATCCGACATGGTTCCGTCATTATACTGCGCGTAAGCATGCATATCGAAGTAGCCGGTACCGGTCAGGCCGAATAGAATAGTTTTGGCCTCGCCCGATTCCCTGCACTTGAGGGCTTCCACAACCGCGCCATAGATGGCGTGGGCGGATTCGGGCGCCGGCAAGATCTGTTCGCGCTTGCAGAACAGGGTGGCCGCGTCGAAAACCCTGGTCTGCTCCGCAGAGATGGCTTCCATGTAGCCATCGTGATAGAGCTTGGAGAGAATGGGCGACATGCCATGATAGCGCAGGCCGCCGGCATGGTTGGGCGAAGGAATGAAATCACTGCCCAGCGTGTACATTTTGGCCAGCGGGGTGATTTTGCCGGTATCGCAAAAATCATAGGCGTATTTGCCGCGGGTCAGTGAAGGGCAGGAAGCCGGCTCCACCGCAATAAACCTGCTGTTGGCTTTGCCGGTCAGTTTATCCTGCATGAAGGCCGCCATCAATCCGCCCAGATTGGATCCGCCCCCGGCGCAGCCGATCACGATGTCCGGGTATTCGCCGATCTTTTCCATGGCGATTTTGCTCTCCAGGCCGATAACCGATTGATGCAGCAGCACCTGATTCAAGACTGAACCCAGAGCATAACGGCATTGGTCATCTTTTAAGGAAAGTTCTATGGCCTCGGAGATGGCGCAGCCCAGGCTGCCGCCGGTGGTGGGATCTTTGGCTAAAATAGCCCGGCCTACCTCGGTAGTATCGGAAGGGCTGGGGATTATTTTGGCCCCGTAGGTTTCCATCACCGATTTGCGGAAAGGCTTTTGCTCAAAAGAAACCTTGACCATGAATACGGTAAGATCCAGGCCATAGAAGGCGCAGGCCATAGACAGCGCGGTGCCCCATTGCCCGGCCCCGGTTTCGGTGGTCAGAGAAGTCAGGCCCTCTTCTTTGGCGTAATAAGCCATGGCAGCGGCTGCATTCAGTTTGTGGCTGCCGGAGGTGTTATTGCCCTCGAATTTATAGTAGATTTTAGCCGGCGTATCCAACACTTTCTCCAGATTGTAGGCGCGAATCAAAGGGGAGGGCCTGAACATCCGGTAGAAGTCGAGGACACCGCCGGGGATATCCACGTACCTGGTCTCGGCATCCATCTCCTGCCGGCAGAGTTCTTTCGCAAACACGGGATACAGATCCTCAGCGGTTATAGGCTGAAGGGTTCCGGGATTGAGAAATGGATCATGTTGTTCCTTCATGTCGGCGCGGATGTTATACCATTGTTTAGGGATTTCTTCCTCGGTTAAATAGGTTTTGTACGGGACTTGGGCCATGTTTTTTCCCCCTTTGTAATTTGTTGATATTTGCAGCATCACTGGTATTTAAATATAATCTGTGCAGATTCCGTATAAAAAAGCCCACGTCCCTTAAGGGACATGAGCTCTTACTCATGCGGTACCACCCAAATTGGTCGATGACCCACTCGTTCCGCGCACCAGCATGCGCGCTCCCTTGATAACGGGCGGAGTTCCCGTTGGCCACTACTCTGTTTCATTTTGCAGCCACCCTCGTCAGTCCATTCAACTTGTCTGTTACTGCTGCAATCCCAGCCTCTGCAACTCTCTGGAAGTCAGTATCAAGCCTACTTCTCTGACTCATCGGTTAATAATCTGGATTTTACAGTTACCGGTTCAGTTTGTCAAGCGCATGACGGCATATATGCTGCAGCCGCATGATAGGGCATCTTTACGAGTATGACAATTTCTTTAATATATCCTCGCTATTCAAATACTCTGCAGTAAGCGCTTCGCCAGATCCAGCCAAACTACAGTTGCCCCGAGCCTGGCCATAGTGCGGATGATAAAGAAATGATTATAAACCCCGGAATATGAATATTCTTCTGCCCAAATCATGCCGAATCCAGCCTGAATTATGATTATCCGCCGTTCAGTCCTAACCATTTTCGACAAACTTAGATATAAGAATAGTATATTGTAAGTAATATCATTATTCTAATCTCCGGAGGGTGTAACTTGAAGGACGAAAATAAAACTAAGGAGCAACTTATAGAAGAACTGGTCGAATTGAGGTCAAGAAATGCGGCGTTGGAATCTGTTTTTGCAAACCACGGTGTAGTCCGGCAGGGTAATGAAACGAGGTCTCAATATCAATGGTTCTCAACCGGCAGGTCTGAAATATACGTTACCGACCCGGTTCAGAAGCAATTCCAAGAAAAGCCCATCAAATTTAGGTTCTCGGATTTGGTGGATATTCAATGTCTTCAACAATTGTTGAACTCATTTTATATGGCCACCGGAATTCCATATGGACTGCATGATGAAGAGAATAACGTCATAAGCGGGATAGGCTGGCAGGACATATGTGCCCTTTTTCACCGTAAATGCCCTGAGACCTACGAAAGATGCAAGCAAAGTGACGCTTACATCGCCGCTCATCTGCATGAGGAGGCGTATATAGGTTATAAGTGTCTCAACGGCCTGATGGACTACGGCACTCCCATCGTAGTGGAAGGTCAGCATTTGGGCGGCATTTTCCTGGGACAACTTCTTCATGAACCGCCTGACGAGGACTTTTTTCGCCAACAGGCGCAAGAGCATGGATTTGACGAAAACGCCTATATGGAAGCACTTCGCCGGGTGCCCATAATCTCTGAAGAGCAGGTGGGGGCTATAATGGCCTTTTACTCCAAGTTGGGACAGATGCTTATAGCCATGGGTCTGGAGCGAAAACGCAAACTGGAGGAAGCAGATAAAATTATTAAAGACCGTGAGGAGAGACTGAGACTGGTATGGGCGACTCACAACGACGGTTTCTGGGATTGGAATACCGTAACCGGCGAAGTATATTACAGCCCCCGCTGGGCTGAGATGTTGGGATATTCGCCGGAAGAACTGGAACCCTGCATTCACGCTTGGGAAAGACTGGTGCATCCTGATGATAAAACGGCTATGCTGCAGGCTATCAATGACCATCTGTTGGGGAAAACCACCAAGTTTGAAATGGAATATCGTATGCTCACTAAATCAAGGGAGTGGAAGTGGGTTATGTCGCGGGGCCGGGTGGTTGAGAGAGATGCAGCCGGTCAGTCCTTGAGCATGGCGGGAATACATATCGATCTGACAGACCTGAAGCGGGCCGAAACCGCTATGCGTCAATCACATCAGAAGTTTTTGAAAGCCTTCCAGTATAACCCCGACCCTATGGCAATAACCATATTGAGGGAAGGGCGCTTCGTGGAAGTCAATGATGCTTTTGTCACTACTAGCGGCTTTACCAGACAAGAAACCATAGGCCGCACGGTTTACGATTTAAAAATCTGGGTTAATTTTTCAGACCGCAAGCGCCTATTCCAGGCACTTAGGGAAAACGGAAGCATCAGGGACTTTGAAGTTGAACTAAGATTGAAAAACGGCGAGATACGAACCTTTTGCCTTTCCGGAGAAATATTTGAGCTCGATGGCAAACCGCATTTCCTAAAATCATGCAAAGATATTACTGAAAGTAAACGCATCCAGGATCAAATCCGTTTGTCAGAGGAACTTTTTTCTAAGGCTTTCAATACCAGCCCCATACCAATGGTGATTATCTCTGCAGATGATCAGAAATACATCATGGTCAACATGGCATATTGCCACTGTACCGGTTACAGTTATGAAGATACTATTGGTCATACACCTCTGGAGTTGGGATTTTTTATGAAGGCTACCGACTACGACCAGGCTGAATGGCTGCTTTTGACCAATCAATCAGTTCGGGATATGGAAATCATGTTTCGTAACAAGAAAGGCGAACAGAGATTGGGCCTGATTTCTACGGAAAATATTGTTGTTGATGGCCGGTCTTGTATACTCGGTATATTAGTCGACATAACAGAGCAAAGAAAAATGGAAATTGAGATGACCCGGCTGGACCGTCTTAACCTGGTTGGAGAAATGTCAGCCAGCATCGGCCATGAGATCCGCAATCCGATGACAACCGTACGCGGGTATCTGCAGCTCTTGCGGGAAAGGGAGGATTATCAACCAGATAAGGACTACTTTGATCTGATGATCGAAGAACTGGACCGGGCTAACTCCATTATCACTGAATTCCTTTCACTGGCGAAAAACAAAATGGTGGATATGACCCGGCAGAATCTTAATGCGATCATCAGTAAGTCGCTGCCGCTTATTGAGGCCAGTGCTCTGAGCAGGAATCAATACATTTATCATGAACTCAATGATCTCCCTGACCTGCTCCTCGATAAGGAAGAGATCCATCAGCTTATACTGAACATGCTTAAAAACGGCTTGGAGTCAATGTCGTCAACCGGGGCGGTAACTATTAAAACCCTGGTGGAGAATGAAAATGCACTACTGGTAATTGAGGATCAAGGCTCCGGGATAGACCGAGCCGTTCTTGATAAACTGGGGACGCCCTTTTTTACCACCAAAGAGAATGGAACCGGCTTGGGTCTGGCGGTTTGCTACCGTATTGCGGCTCGCCACAATGCCACAATTGACGTAAAGACCAGTTCAAAGGGTACTGCCTTCTTTATAAGGTTTCCAATTCCTCAGTGATGGCAGATAAAAAATAATGGCATAGTGGTGAAAACTATCCCGGTATTATGGCCAATGGTTTAGCTCTTTGAGGTGTTGGCGGGCGATGCTGTTTAGTATCCTGCTCACTTCAATCTGCTTTTGTGGAATGAAGCCGGTGCTCTTCAAGCCTTTAATGGAAGCATGGTTATTGATTAAAACGCTGCTCCACACCTGTCGGCAGCCTTCTTTATATAAAAGCTCAAATATTTTGGTCAGCAGAAAACCGTGTATTCTATTCCCCCTGAATTCGGTATCAACATAGTTGGGACCGATATATATTCCGGCTTTTACCTCCAGACAATAGCTGAAGAATGGGAACTGGCGGTTCTGGTAATGACACCAGGAATAGGCGATAAGCTGATTATTGTAAAAAGCCCCCAGGCATCTGGCTCCTTCGGCAAAAAAAGTGGCAATTCGTTCCTTGCTCAGCCCGTTCAGCTCAGAGATCAGCCGGGTATGACTGCTGTTTAAAGGCCTGCATTCAACGGAAAGGCCGGGTATCTCTATTTGAGGCGGCTGATCCAAGCGCTTTAGAACCACCAGGAGAGTCGCCTTTTTGTAAATAAGGCTGGCCAGGCGATTGGTGATTTTTTTCCAGGTGAGCCTTCTCAGTCTGAGTAAGGTGTGGCGGGTTATTTGTCTTAAGCTTTGCCGCTTCTTCCCCAAACGGTCATAGGTATAACCGTTTTTTGCGCTTCCTTCCACAATATTGCATCTCCTTTTGACAGGACAGTATCGCTGTTGAAGTACCGTTTTATTAAGTTTTTCCTCAATTATCGGGTTTTATTATATCGGGAAGCCCCGGGTGCGTGACCAAGGCAGTTTCAGTTCATTATTAAGCGCCTTCACTTGCGATCTGCAACAGCAATCCCTAATAATGCGTTTATACTCCGTTCATGTAAACGATATATACAGGATTTGTCTGATCGTGCTAATATATGGATGCAAGATTGCGCCCATTTCAAAGCTTCGAGGTTAAAGAATGAGTGTTAACATAGATTTCGTCATTACCTGGGTTGACGGCGATGATAAAGACTGGCAAAAGAGTAAAAACAGCTATCTGACGGCCGGTTGTGAAGACTCTCCCAATCTGTATAGAGATTGGGACAACCTGCAATACTGGTTTAGAGGCGTAGAGAAATTTGCTCCCTGGGTGAGTAGAATACATTTTGTGACCTGCGGCCATTTACCCAAGTGGCTGAATAGGGATCACGGCAAACTCAACATCGTCAAGCACAGTGATTTCATACCACCGCAATATCTTCCCACATTCAGCTCTCATGCCATTGAGCTGAATCTGCATCGAATCGAAGGTTTGACCCAACAATTCGTTTATTTCAACGATGACACCTTCGCTATTAAGCCTGTGCGGCCCGAAGATTTTTTCAAAAACCATCTTCCCTGTGCAAGCGCGGTTATGACCGCTCTGATGCCCGTGGTTCCTGAAGACCCTTTCTTCCACTACTTGATTAACAACCTGGCCATCATTAATAAATACTTTACAAAAAGAAAAGTGTTAAGAAGCCATTTTGGGAAATGGTTTAGCCTGAAATACGGAAAATACCTGTTGAACAATATTTACTATGCGCCTTTGCGAAGCTTTTCTGGTTTCGCGAACTTCCATCTGCCCGCGTCTTTTTTGATTTCAATCTGTAAAGAAGTGTGGGAAAAGGAATTTGCTATACTTGATGCTACATGCAAAAACAAATTCCGGACAATAAACGATGTTAACCAGTATGTTTTTTCTTACTGGCAGTATGCATCCGGTCAATTCTCTCCCCGACCTGTTAGTTCAGGACGCCTTTTTGTGATGGGAGATAATGATCAAGAACTCTTTGAGGCTATGTCCGGCAATGAGTATAAAATGATATGCATTAATGATAGTGTGTACGAAACCGACTTCATCCGAAAAAGAGAAGCCGTAAAGAAGCGTTTTGATCAACTGCTCCCGGATAAATCGGGGTTTGAGTTGTAACTGCATCCCGATTTCACTCCACGATCGCTTTCCCCGGGCTTTCATATTTAGTGTACAAATATAGCCATAATTTTTTGAACTTGAATAGTATCGGCTGAATTAAATAACTGTAATATTCCCGGTAGCCGTCAACGATTACGCAGTCATCATAAACATTAAAAGTGTGAAACCCCATATTATAGGGAGGCGATAAGGCACTGGACAATGACAGCACTTCTTGTTCCGAATATTCTTGACAAGTTAATTTCTTGACTTCCATGATCCTGATGGAATGCCCGTAAGATTTCTCGCAATCCATCACCGGCCTGAATAATCGGCCCCGGTGTTTAAAAAAATGGCCGGCGGGACGCGCGGTCTTCAAATCGATTTTGACGGGATTCATTTCATGAGGCGAGAACTCCCCTAATTGATCGGAGCAGAATATGCTCAGCTTGCTCATCGAATCTTCACGGCTTTCTCTGGTGGTGGCAAAGATCCAGTACTTACCGTTATATTCGAGCAGGGTCGGATCTACCAGGGCATGGTCAGTTAATTTTAATTTTTGGTATCCTTCATCTCCGCCCACCGGTTTGTATGCGTATACTGCGCCGCTCCGATAGCCTTCCGGTATTATGTGATCCTGGTAAATAAAAGGATAAGACAGATGATGCTTGTCATTGAGGATGGTTTCTTTATTGACCAGCCTTAAGGAGTTTTTATCAATAGTTAGACGGGAGATCCTGCCTTTGTCCTCGCAAAAAATATATTCCTCAACTAAGATATAGTAATAACGGTCGTCTTGAGTCTGCAGGAAGGGATCTGCGAAATAACGGTCGCGGTATTTATGCTTAACCCAGCGAATTTTCAGATCACCGGGGTTCTTGAAGATGTCATCGATGCCTGACGGTACTACCCCGATATTCCAGGCCCCCAGCAAAAATCTATGTTTGATCCCCATCGTGTAAACCTCTGGTATAAAAATCTGCCCTGCATAGTACCTTAAATTAATACAGGACAAGGCGGAAAATTAAGGAATTAGCCCGGCAAGTCCATTTGTTGCTCGGGGTCATTAAAAATGAGACACTCTGCAATACAATTCCACTTAGACATACAACCATATTATATCAGACCGAGTAACCGCAGCCCCATTCCATTGTCATGCTTCTGTTCAAACGTTTTCAAGCGGTTTGGCAACCCCGGTGTGTTTGCCGCGATTTCAGAGCATTTGTCATTGCCAGTACATATTTGCCGGGGCAAAATGTCCGGGTCTGCGGGGTGGAGTATATTACAATAGCAGCCTCATGATATGGGGATATGGGGAATGGCATGGTTTGAGATGCCGGGCTTCGCTTATGGGCAGAATAGGCAGCTTCCGGCAGGTTGAGAAACGCCGGATTGGTTGGCTTGACTGGCTTCAATATCGGGGACTGGCCGCAGGTAGCCGCTGATAAATATCAGGCCCAACACGGTAAAGAAAACCAGGTTGAAAATCAGGAAATGGCACTTTCTTGACATAAGGCGCCTCCTACCAAAAACCAGATATAGTCTACAACTAGCTGCCGGTGCTGTTATTGGCACTGCTAGCGGTCATGAGCTTCCCGCTGAACAGGGCCATAACAAATAAGAGCAGCGGCAATCCCAGGCTGACTGCCAGGCAGATCTGAGCCCAGGGGTAATCCAGGAAATTAACGTAGTTATTGTGATCCTTGGCCATGAAATAGGTTATCGGCACAAGCACCAGGGATAAGGGGACCACAATATACCAGTCTTTCTTTATGCCGCTGATCTGTTTTATGCTGTACATGGCACAAAAGTACAGGGTGGCCGATTGTACGAAGGTTGAGAAGGTAAAAAAGAACACCATGATCAGCTCGTAGCGGGGCAAAAACCTGGTCAACTGGGCGCATCTGATCTGCTGCATACACACCACCACATACTGTTCCATGGCGCCCGCCCCCATCACCCCCAATTCCAAAACCGGCCAGGTAATAATAATTACAGCGGAAACCGCCATAGCCCAGAATGTTAACCGACCTGCTTTATTGTTGTCATTGAGCATGGGGAAAATCATGCCTATTGCCATGGCCGCCAGAGCCAGGTCGCCGAACACATAAATAGAAGCTGCCAGATTATCCACAATCCCGCGGTCAAACAGGGGCAGGAGATTTATCATCTCAAAATCCCCGATAGTGCCGAAAATCATAGTCACATTGATCAACAGGCATCCCAAAAAGCCCAGGAGGGCATAGCGTATAATGTTTTCGATCCCCAGAATAACCCCATACATACAGAGCAGAATATAGATAAGGCATATAACCAGGAAGGGTGTTTCTATCAGGAAATATTCCTTAAGATGCAAAGTCATCACATTGGCAGATACTGCGAAGCCTAGGGAAAAGAATGCCGCCAGCATCAGGCCCGCCAACTTGCCCGGCCATTTGCCTATGACTTGTTCCACGATTCCGATTATGGTCAGTTTGGAAAACCTTGAACTGAGGAAGACGATCAACAAGAGCATCAAAGTACCTGCTGCAAAACCGATGGCCATAGCCGTCCAGGCATCCCCTCCCACCCGTCTGGCAGTAACCCCGGCGGTTATGCCGATGGCTTTGGGAAAAAGCAGGTTGGGAATGAGCAGAAAGTATTGCATTCTATCTATTTGCACTTTGGTCATGTTAAGATCGCTCCTTATAGTTTCTCTGCGGGATTTGATTGAGGGTGCTGGAGTCGATGGAGACGTTGACCACTACCTCCACTTCAACTTCCGGGAATGTTTCGGCCCACCGATATTTTAGGTCCTGATTCCACTCCTTCTTGTGCTGCACATGCACGGTACTGCCAAATTTCAGCACATCACTTCTGAACTCCTTTTGAACCTTGCTGACGCTCGAGCGAACCTCTGTAGCGATCTGCTGTTCCGCCAGCCCTTCCAGGGCGCTTTTAAACTCATCCATAGTTAACGAGCTAGAAATGTCTTCTTCGGTGATGTGTCCGGTTCCCGAGATTTCTATAGTAAACTCAGGCATATCCTGGTTGAGCCGGGATTCGATTTTGGCATGTACTGACCTCATCTCCACAGCCACCGCTTTAACACTGTTTTCGGGATGGGGCAGTGAGATTACTGAATTGGGCTCTTCGCCCAAAAACCAGGACAGTCCCCGGGCTTCATCTGCGGAAAGATACCCCAGCATTCTGGTGTTGTGGAAAACCGCCATCCCTGATATCTCGATCTGCTCCACAATATTTTCCGATACATTGGCGAGACCGGCTTCAGTCAGGGCCTGGTTTAAGGTGAGGCGGGAGATCAATATATGATTGTTTTCATCTGAAAAGTCATGAAATACATTGAGCAAATCGCTGGGCAGACCCAGGCCGGTCAGTTTTTGAAATCTGAATACTTCGGTAATGGCCCTGCCCGGGATATTACCCATGCCGGCATTGCTTTTGATAATGTCGCTGGCCTGCAAGGGTGTGATGGCCACCCAGGTTTTCATACGCAGTTCGTAATTATGGGTGAAAAAGTCGATTACCGGGGTGATATCTTCTCTGGCCAGGGATTCTCCCACAACGATTATGTTGTTATGCGCCCACATAATGCGCTGGGAGGAAAAACGCGCGATTTCCCGGATAGCATCAAAAATGGTCCTGCCTTCGGCACTTGCTATCCAGACCTGTGACTCGTTTTTCTCTTTGTCTCCGCCGCCGCTGGAACCTGAGCCTTGGGGATTGGCAACTTGAACCGTTACCCAAAATAGATTGGGATCCCGGGAGGATTTATCGATCCCCACCGCCATAACCAGGCCTATTTCATTGATTTCCCGCATGTCCCAGCAGCCCCCCGGCAACAACAGAGTGATTAATAATACTGAAAGAATTAGCTTGCGCATCATGGCCTGCCTTTTTATTCTGATTAGTTGTTATTACCCGAACTGCCTGGTTGTCTGACGCTGTCTTGAGGCCGGGTGGTCTCGGGACGTTTTTTCATTTCCGTATATGGCGCCCTGAGCAGGGTATCCTTTTGGGGATCTTTTTGATAGGGGCTAATGGGCGAGTAATAAGGCGTACCTAATGACCTTAGTGAAATCAAATACAGGGTCATAAAAATAATTGCCCCCAGGTATCCGAAGATTCCGAATAGAGCAGAACTAAGCAACACCGGAAAGCGCAGCAAACGTATGGTATTGCTCATGGCAAAAGAGGGGATGGCATAGGATGCAATAGCCCCGGTAGCAACTGCGATAACCAGTGCCGGCCCTATCAAACCGGCTTGAACTGCGGCCTGGCCAATCACCAGGGTTCCCACTATGCTTACGGTTTGTCCCAGGGCTTTGGGAAGCCGCAGCCCGGCTTCATTCATTACTTCCAATAGGATTTCCATAATGAATGCTTCTATGGCTGCCGGGAAAGGCACTCCTTGCCGGTCGGCAGCGATTTTTAAAGCCAGCGAAGTCGGCAGCATTTCCTGATGAAATGATGTTAAGAGCACATAGGCGGATGAGCTGGATACGGCCAGAAACATAGCCAGGAGCCTGATCCATCTCCAAAAAGTGCCCAGAATATATTTCTCATAATAATCAGTAGGGGACTGCAAAAAATGCCAGAAGATCGTGGGGGCGATTACTACAAAGGGCGTATTGTCGGCTATGAGCACGATTCTTCCTTCCAACAATGCCGCTGTGGCCTTGTCAGGCCTTTCGGTGCGCAGCATTTTGGGGAATATGGAATACTTGGAATCTTCGATTAGCTCTTCAATAGTATTGCTGGCTATAATGGCGTCGATTTTAATCTTTCCCAGACGGGTTCTCAATTCTGTCAATATCTCATCATTAGTCAGACCCTCTATGTATACCAGAGCGATATCGGTTTTAGTCCGGTCACCGAGGCGCATGGCCTCAAAACGCAGACCGTAGTCTCTGATGCGCCGTCTGATCAATGCCATATTAGGCACCAGGTCTTCCACAAAACTGTCCTTGGGGCCTCTTATTTCCACTTCCGAGGTGGGTTCGCTGATGGTTCTTGACTCCCAACCGGTATTGGCCAGGATAAAAGCGCCGGGATATTTGTCTATAAACAGTACTGAATTCCCGGAAACGATGGCATCACAAATTTCGGTCCAGTTCTGGCTCGGTTTTATCCCCGCAATGAACAGAGATGATTTTATGAAGTCGGGCAGGGTGATTTTTTTGACCCGTTTTTCGGTTCCGATGCGATTTGGTACGGTCAATGGTCTGATAATGGCATCTTCAAGTTCGGTGATATTGATCAGGCCTTTAATGTATACGATAAGCGCACTGCAGCTATCCAGGGCAGGGATAAGCAGATGACGGTACTGAGTATCCAAACCCTGACCAATGGTAGTGATCAAATATTGCTCGTCCTTGCGCAAATCTCCGCTTATCTTCTGCTCCAAAATTATCCACCAAATTCTCAAAATGATCAGGTCTTCATAATATTACATAATATTGTTTGCCCAATACCCGCCTGGAAAATACAAAAGGGGCGGACATATGCCCGCCCCGGTGTCCCAGGGAGAAGGTCTTACTACAGGTTTAAATGGTAATCTTGGCCCGTTCCCGCATAAAAGCGATCTCGCGATCAATGTCGCCTTGAATTTCGGCGATGCGCTCTTTAGCATCAGGGCCTTTAAGCAAGCGGTTGAAGCGGCCCTGCTTCATTAAGTATTGATCTACCGGGGCAGCGTCTTTCTTGCCGTTGATGATAAGTGAACTGGGGTTGTTAAAGCTGATTTTGCCGTTTTCCGCTTCCCATAACAGCCAGGCGCCGCTGCGCACAGCCATACGGCT
>NZ_DCEA01000036.1:26579-68743 GCF_002316705.1 Syntrophomonas sp. UBA1041 | reverse complement strand
GATTCTGTTCGAGATTCATTAATACCGGATATGCAAACCTCGCTGTCGGCGAGCAAAAGGGGGAGCACGGCCTCATGGTAGATGATGGTTCCGCAAACATTGCCTCCCAGGGTTATTTTGTTCTGCACGCTGTGATCGGCCACTCTTGATCCCGCCTGGGTCAGCAGGGGGAAGGGGTTGGCTTCGGCTATGGCGGTCAACGTGACCGCCGCTCCGATAATCAGGCTTTGACCTTTTGTTTCCAACTGCTGACATTCAGGTATCTGTTTGATATCGATAACCGCCTGGGTCTTGATGCTGCTGTTGCGAGCCATGGTGATGATTTCGGTGCCCCCTCCGTAGTACATGGGCGCTTTCCCGTTTTGCTGCAAATCGTTATAAAGTTGTACTGCCTCTGCTATTGAAGCAGGCTGATAATATTCAAAATCGAAAGGGATCATCGCTTCTCCTCCTCCAGCCGTTTCCATATTAATTCCGGGGTTAAGGGCAACTGATCCAGTTCAATTCCGGCGGCCAGGCTGAGACTGTTGGCCAGGGCGGCTGGCATGCCGATTATGCCATGTTCTCCTATAGGCCTGGCTCCGTAGGGAGAGTCCAAGAGAGGCGTCTCCACATAATCTACCACATACTCGGGCTGTTGACCGCAGTGCAGCACTTTATAAGTGCGCAGGCTGGAGGTGCCGATTTGGCCCTGTTCATCATAAATGATCTCTTCACGGGTGGCCACCCCGAGGCCCATGCTCACGCCGCCCGTAATGACACCCCGGGCATGCTTGGGGTTGATGACCTTGCCAGCGTCCAAAACGGTTACGGCTTTAAGGATTTTATAGCTGTGGTCGCGGCGATTGTATTCAACCTCTACGGCCTGTGCCCCCACCGTCCAGGCCGGGCCGGGCCTGCCTCGTCCGGTATTGGGATCCAGAGGGGTGAGATGGCGCATTACAAAGCTTCCCCTTCCAATCACCTGGCCGCCCACGGAATTGCCGTCAGGATACTTGTAGGCGTGGCCGATATCTGCAATATCCATGTAATAGTCGGGATTATCCTTGAGATAAACCCTTTCCCGGGCAACATCCAAATCTGAAGGGGAAACCTTGAGGACCATAGCAGCCAGGCTGAGCAATTGATTAATGGCGTCTTGAGCCGCTTCGAGCACCGCCTTGCCCACCATATAAGTCGTCATACTGCCCACGGTCTTCCAATGGTGAGGGGACACCCTGGTATCGACCGGCATGTGCACATGGATCCGGTTAATATCCATTTTCATTTTCTCAGCCAATATTTGGGCCAGAGTGGTTAACATGCCGGGCCCGATTTCAACCGCTCCTACAATAAGATTGATGCTGCCGTCGGGATTGATAATGACCATTGCTCCTGAGAAGGCATCAGTAGGAGAGTTCGAGGTTTTCCACAGACAGCTGATGCCTTTGCTGCGTACGGTGTTAGCATCGATAGAAATATACCGGCCTTGGTCCCAATTGATCAAGGATTTGAGTTTGTCCAGACAGGCCTCCAGGTTGCCCAGGTTGCTGGTTGTCAATGCAACCTGCGTAGGGCTGCTGTCCCCGGCCTTCAGGGCGTTTCTCCGCCGCAATTCCAGGGGGTCGAGCTGCATTTGGGCGGCCAGTTTATCTAGGCTGCGTTCCAGGGCGAAAGTAAATTCCAAATGGCCGAAACCGCGGAAGGAGGTGGCATAGATATGGTTGGTGTATATGCAATAAGAATCACACCATACATTGTCTATTCGATAGGGGCCAGTGCAGTTCATAGCCATTGATTTGGCCATTCGCGAACCGATATCGCAGTAAGCCCCGCTATCCACCATAAAGATTGCTTCCAGAGCTGTAAAGCGCCCGCTTTGATCAGCTCCCAGTTTGATTCTGGCGTGAAGCCCCAATTGGCTGGGTGAAGTTGATATATCCTGCTCCCGGGTATTGGCGATTTTGACCGGCCGCCCCCCTACTGAAAGAGAGGCCATATAAGCAATCAATTCCAGTTGCACAGCGGCTTTTCCGCCAAATCCCCCTCCCACCAGGGGAACATGGACGGTAATCTTGCCTAAATCGATGCCAAAGCAAGAACTGATTTCTTTTCTAATGGAAAAGGGGGTTTGCGATGAGGAATGGATCACAACCTCATCCCCGGGTAAGATTTCGGCCTGGACATTGCGAGTTTCCATGGCAATGTGATCGGCCTGGGGAAGATCATACTCGGCTTCAATAATAGTGTGGCTGGCCGCCCAGCCTTTTGGCAGGTCGCCTTTGCGTATTTTAATATGGTCTGCTATGTTAGTGTCTTTTTCCGGATATACATCAGATACCATTCGCTTGTACAAGTCCACTCTTTCGTGAATCAGAGGGGCCCCGGGCTTAAAGCTGTCAAGAGGGGAAGTGACAATTGGCAGGGCTTCATACTCAATATTTACCGCTCCAACTGCAGCTACGGCTTGCGCTTCGGTGGCGGCGATAACAACTGCGACCGGTTCTCCATAATAACGCACTTTGCCTGAGGCCAGGGGGGGATGATCCTCCAAGACCGGTCCGCTCAGCACTGGAAAATCAGCTCCGGTAATAATATTGATTACCCCGGGCATAGTCAGGGCGGCCCCAAGGTCTATTGACTTTATTAATCCGTGAGCGCAGGTGCTGGTCACCAGAGCACCGTGTAATAAGCCGGGTTGGATTCGGTCACTGTTGTATCTGGCAGCCCCGCTTGCCTTTTCCCAGGCATCTTTGCGGGGGACGCTTTCTCCAACGGATATATAATCCACGGGAATAATTCCTCCAAACTCTACTCTTATTACTTTGTTCCCGGTTTATGGTCATATTATGCCAGAGGGCATAGGCCCTCATAAATCAGGGCAGGCCAAATCATGAAAAATATGCGGTGAATCGCCAGGTTATATTCTTTAACGAGGGACAAAGCTTATCCAGACCTGGCATGTTACATGGAGAACCTTAGCGCATAATTATTGATACAAGCCCCGGAAGAGCTGCCGGGTTGGCAAAAGAACATAGATACTGAAGCTAAAAGAAGGGATTAAGGGATTGTCTTTAGAATATGTGAACTGCAAAGGCACTGTTTTTTCTTGCGGGCATCTGTCTACCCCACTACCGGATGGAGGGATAGTAATGACAATTCAGGATAAAGCGTTTTTTTGTTCTTGGAGCGGGGGCAAAGACTCCTGTCTCGCTTTGCATCGTGCCATTATAAAAGGCGGCCGCCCGGCCTGTTTGCTCACTATGCTGGCAGAAGGAGGCCAGAAATCCCGCTCTCACGGCTTGCCTCTACAGGTCTTGCAAAATCAGGCCAGGTCCCTGGGGATTCCCCTGGCAGTTCGCTCTGCTTCATGGGAGGAGTATACTCCGGTATTTGCTGAGGTATTGAGGGAATTTAAATCCAGGGAAATAGACCACGGTGTCTTCGGCGACATAGATATCGCAGATCACCTGCATTGGGTGGAATCAGTCTGCAAGCCGATAGGTATCAAGCCTTATCATCCCCTCTGGCAGCAGCCCAGAAAACAACTGTTGACCGATTTCCTGGAAGCAGGGTTTAAAGCTACCATAGTCGTGGTTCAGGCTAGTAAGCTGGATAAGAGTTTCCTGGGACGTGAATTGAGTGCCGCCGTACTTGAGGAAATCGAGGCGGAGGGGGCGGATGCGGCGGGCGAAAACGGTGAATACCACACCGTCGTCACCGATGGACCGATTTTCTCCACCCCCGTCACCATCAAGCTGGGGGAGCCGTTTGAGGAAGAGGGATACTGGTTTTTGAATGTTCTGGGTTAGTCATCGCAGGAGTCAATTTGACGCAAGCGGGATGGTTCCTGGCTTACGCGAAATGCGCCAGTAAAGAACTTTTCCGCTTGCGTTTCGAATTTTAGACATGATTTGTCGATATCCCCGGCAACAGCCGGGGATATTGTTTTCAAAGCTCTCCGTAATTCTGACCTTTTCCGTTATGGATAGGGGGCCACTTACTCCAGGGTTTCCTGCCCCGCCCTCCACTTCCAATATGCGCCTATTGATTCTTTATTAAATGCTATGATTACAGTATGCTAGAATCATAGCGAGGATTATGACGATTTTGTGTGAATCTTGTAAGTCATGGTTCTTATAAAGAGACAACGCGGAGAATGGGGGACGGATGATCTTTTTTCGGCCTCTAAAGAAGAGTACTTTATACTGCAGGGGAAGATATGGAGTAAGTTAGATCGGAGGATGAGAGTATTGCCAACAGAATTGGTTTTAGCGCCGCAAGAAATGAAAACCCAGGTTTTTAACCGTTTGCAACAGGCCTACGAACACTTTGGCCTGGATTTAGGCTACCTCCAGTATAACTGGAATTCGTGGCAGGATATAAGCGGTATCGAAACCTATTGGGCGTACCAGGACGAGCAGTTACAGGGCTTGGTGGTTTTTGACAGAAATAACAGCCTGGTTTTGGAAATATGGGCCTGGCCGGAGTTTCACGGAAAAGGCGTCGAAGCGTCTATACTGGATGCCATTATTGCGCAGGAGAACCTGATTGCCTGTCAGGTGATGGCTGAAGACCGTCACCGTTACAGTCTTCTGGTAGACTATGGTTTCCGCCCGGCGCGAACTTGCGACATTGCGGGATGGAAGGTAGTCAAACTGGATTTAAGCACCGCGGTCTTGCTCAGAAAAATCAAATCTCAGCAATTCTCAAAGTCATACCATCACAAGGAGACAGTTGCCAACGAAACCGTCGCGGCATCGCTTGAATACGAGCAGATCAAAAATTCGCTGAAAAGCTTGATTGCCAATCTGGGCGGTTTGGAGCGCTATGTTAAAACAGGTCAAACCGTAGTTATCAAGCCCAATATTGTCAGTGATCATGGTTTGAAAAAAGACGGCACTGTGGTCGGCGGGGTAGTGACCGATAAAAAGGTGGTCAAGGCCATGGTAGAGTTGCTGCTGCCTGTGGCCGGAAAAGTGATTGTAGCGGAAGGTTCTTCCATCAACCGCAGCGCCACCACCAAGATGTTTGCTCATTATGGCTATGATGAGGTGGTGGCCCTGGACCCTGATCGGGTAAGTCTGGTGGATTTAAATACCGATAAACTGATTGAAAAAGCGGTTCCTGGCGGCAAACGCATGCAGTCGCGGCAGATTCCGGTCACGCTGGAAGAAGCCGATGTGATTATCAGTATGCCCGTGATGAAAATTCACTTTGCCGCGGCCGTTTCCCTGAGCATCAAAAACCTGCAGGGTGCAGTACCGCCCCTGGAAAAATATATGTCGCATTTCTTCGGACTGTGGCAGAGTTTAATAAATATCAACCATCTGGTCCAACCGGACTTAATAATTATCGATGGAACCGTTGGACAGGAAGACTTCGGCCCCATCTCCGGCACTCCCAAAGTGATGAATCTACTGATCGGGGGCACTAATCCGGTGGCAGTGGATGCGGTTGCCATGCAGATTATGGGCTTCAACCCGGCTGAATCCCCCCCGGTTCTACTGGCTTATATGCAGGGATTCGGACCTATCGAAAACGATATGATCGATGTGGCGGGCCCTCCTCTACAAGATCTGATCGACCCTTTCAAACGGCCGCAGCTGGATCTCGGCAGCGGGCAGGACTTTGAGGTGCATACTGGAGAAGCCTGCCCGGGCTGCAAGGCTTACCTGCATTTTACCCTCAGCAAGCTGCGCAAAGCAGACCCTCAGAATCCTGAGCGACTCTTAATCGATCGTCCTTTTGCCAAGAAGGTCCATGTTTTTCTGGGACCAAGCATTAATCGCGAAATTGATCCCGGGGAGAATAATATTTTCATGGGCCTGTGCCAGCAGCATCACGCGCATCTGGGCACTCATCTGCCCGGCTGTCCGCCGCATTCTGAGGTGATCATAGATGGGATTTTTAAATGCTTCCCCGATGTGGCCAAGGCAAAATATGCCGACAAGAGTGAAGAAGCTACTCTGGGGGAGATGTTGGAGAAAATCCTGGCCGGTATCAGGTGAAGCGGATTTTGAAAATCTATGTCAAAAGGCCGCAATTACTTCAAAAGCTCTATAAAAAAACCTTCAAGGCAAGTGCCAACAAAGAAATATTTACAATCGCGATGCTTGTATATTAAGGTTGGCATTTATCAAATAATATACCTAGTTCTAGATGAAGGAGGCGTTATCTTGAAGGGCAAAGTAAAGAAACAGGACTCCATGCTTGATGGAGTCAGGTGTGTTGTCAACACCTGTTATTATTACGGAGAAGGAGACTGCTGTATGGCGTCACAGATTGAAATCCAGCCTCGAAACGCCAGTAACTCGGACCAGACCGATTGCAGCACCTTCGCCCCCAAATAGCGATTTTCCGGAAAAAAGGAGGCCAAAACGGCCTCCTTTTTATTTGCGATAATAAATATATAATAAACTCCTTGAGCACGGTCTTGTTCCGTTTCCAGCTAATTATCCCGATAGGGTTTGCGGGCTGGCACCAGACCGCCGGGTGCGCCGCTTAATTCCTTGATGCGGGCGCTGATAAAAATCAGACTGGCCATGCTCAGGCTGAATAAAACCCCGATACGCTCGCTGAGGTGAATGGTGGCCCCCGCAATGGTTAAGATGATCAGGCCAATAGTCACATATGACAGCAATGCCCCGGTGGGGCGCTTCATGGTTATGCCCAGGTGTTGGGAAGCATAATGGGGATCAAGTTTTAAATTGGACAAGAGGATTATTATCCAGTTCAATATCAGCATAACTCCGGCTGACGTAGCCAGGTACTCGTAGACTGTGTTGGGCAAAAGAAAGGACATGACGATTGCAAACAACAGCCCTAACCCGGTAAGGGAAAGAGCGGGAACGGGTACTCCGCGATTATTCCTCCAGGCCAGGAGCAATGGCGCATCAAGATCATTGGCCAGAGAAACCAGCACATTGGTTACTCCGAAAAGCGCTCCAACCATGGTGGAAAAAGCCGCGCTGATAATAATAATATTGAGCAGTGAATCAGCAAATCCGAAACCGAAAGTAGATAATGCCGTAACAAAGGGGCTTTCCGCCGTGCTCACCGCATAACCGGGAACCATTAAAAAAATGAACAGCAAGGCTAATGCGTATACTGCGGTTAAAGAGGTCAACATAACCTTCCCCGATTTCCCGATGTCTTTATACTGCTTCAGCTCATGAGACAAAATCCCCATTACTTCTATACCGCCATAAGAGAAAAGCACAAAAACCAGGGCACTCCATAATCCGGTCAGCCCGGCGGGAAACCATTGCATCAGATCGCCCGGGTTGGAAGCGGGCGGGCGGATCAAACTTATAGCGCCTGAAGCCACCAGCAATCCGAATATGATGAATATGATCAGAGCGGAAATCTTGATTACCCCGAAGAGCGACTCGATTTTGCCGAAATCATTGACTCCCAGCAGATTGATAGCCAGAGCCAGGGCTGAATAACTGGCCGCAAAAACCCACAGGGGAACGGTAGGAAACCAAAATTGGCTGAAAATAGCCAGGGCGGTGACCTCGGTTGACATGATCAAGACTCCGGCCAGCCAGTACATCCAGCCGCTGGTAAACCCGATCTGAGGGCCGAAGGCTTTACGGGCATATACCCGAAAAGAACCTTCCTGGGGGTCGCGGGTGGACATCTCGGCCAGGGAGCTGAATACCTTAAAGGCTATGAGACCGCCTATAATGTAGGCTAATAAGATGGACAGACCGGCCCTCTGGATAGAAAGCGCAGTACCCAGAAAAAACCCCGCCCCTATCACAGCACCGACGCCGATCAAGGACAGATCCCACCAATCCATGCTGCTGTGGTCAAGCCCCGGTTTAGTTTTTCTCAAACGTTGCTGTTCGATAACCTGTTCAACCTGCCGGCGAAATAGCATAACAATACTCCTTTAAGCCTGGGAACCCTCTAAACAGTTCCGCCATGCTTTTTGATTAATTCCACCGCCCGGGGCACATCATTCTGATTGAGCACCACGGTCAGTAAAATGGATTTTCCCTGGGGCGTGACCCCGTGGGGGCTGTCATAGCCGCTGGCGGATGGGTCGGCGGCAAGCAAGGGATCGGCTCCCTCAGGGCCGGATTCACTGGAGTAAATGGTGACCCCGGATAGGGTAGCGGCTTTATTTATGGGGCTGTCATATCCATTGTCAAGAACGGCGGCGGAATAACGGTGTACGCCGTCCACTTGGATAGAGCCCAGATCGCTGACCAGGTTCGCGGTCTGAATGTCCCGGGAAGCCTGTAGAGCTTTTTCCCGGGAAGGGAAGTAGGCTAAAATGCTGCGTTCTTCAGGCGATAACTGCATATTCGTCCTCCTATCAAAAACTGTGTAGCTGAAAGATCTGTTGCCGCCGCGGCCGCTCTATTTGACTGGCGCCAGTTCATGCAGGGTGGCAAAGCGATAGCCTTCGGCTTGCGCTCCTGTTATGACCCGGCCCAGGATATCGCTGTTGGTTTTTGAGACCGCATGCAGCAGCATGATCTCGCCGGGATGGATATTTTTCAGTATCAAATCCAGCGATTTTTCTGGATCGGGCTGGCGATCCACCAGCCAGTCTTCATATGCAAAACTCCAGAATATGGTTTTATAGCCCAGATCCGCCGTCATCTGCAGGCTGGTCTGATTGTATTCACCCTTGGGGGGCCTGAAAAACAAGGGCATATCCTGGCCGGTCAGATCCTTGAAAGTCTGCGCGGTATCCAGCAGTTCACGATTGAACTTTTCTTGATTGCCGGTTATCGAAGGCATTGATGGGTGGGTCTTGCTGTGATTGACTACCAGGTGGCCTTCCGCTACCATGCGTTTAATAAGGTCGGGATTTTCCCTGATATAAGGTTCGGTGACAAAGAAAGCGGCTGGAACCTGGTGAGCCTTCAGGGTGTCCAGTATAGAGGCAGTGTAGCCCTTTTCATAGCCTTCATCGAAGGTGAGAAAGATGGTTTGGTTCTGGCTGCCTATATAGTAGGCCTTATAATCGCTGAGATTAAAGCCGATATTGCGGTCAATTGTCGGAGTTTCATGATTGGGCCTGCGCATCACATACCAGCCCAGGGTGCCCTGGGGGGCGGTAGTTGGCGCATATTCTTCAAGTCCAACCTCTGCGGGGGCGCTCTTAATAGGGGCCTTCATTTCATCGTCTAAAAGGACCGGCTTCTTCTCGATTGAATTGGAGCAGCCAAACCCTGAGATAAAGGCCAGGGAAATAAACATGATCAAAATGATACGCTTCATGATTGGCTCCTTTGCTGAAAATGTCACTATGATAGTTTGACCTGGCCTTTATGGATATATCAACTAACATTCTGGCAGCGATGGCAAGCCTTTCCGCCAAAAAATGTTATGGCTCTGAAAGGCAAAAGGAATGAAACCCAAAAATCTAAGGGGCTCATTCAACCCCGTATTATGGAGTCAAACCGCCCCTCAAAGCAGATGGTTTAAAATGCATAAACCGTTCTTTTTAGGATTATTTTTGAAGTGCCTCTAAACATTCGGCCTTTATATAATCAGGCATATTACCCGCGGCAGCTTCTCTTAGAACCTCCTTCGACCAGGGCTGGGCCATGGAACCCAGGGTTCTGATGGCCAGGACCCGGGTGTAGGAAGTAGGCGGATATACGCGCCTCACCGTATTAAAATGCGGATCAAAATATTGTATGTAGCCTTTCCGAATGGCAGCACCGTAGGTATGCAGAGAAATCGCGGCTTCTTCCCCGGGGTTTTCCATTTGATGGATGCCGTCGTCCAGAGGCAGAACAGTGGTCACCTGGCCGGGAAGCAGTACCTGATCGGATTTCACCTCTACCCGGGCCGAGTTTTTTTCACCGTGGTCCGGACGCTGGTACTTGCGCTCCCTTATGGGATTCATATAGACCCCTACCACTCCCCAGGAGCCGTGATCATGAATAGGATAACAGACCCCGGGTTCCCAGATAAAAGCGCGCAGGGAGAAGCTCCTGCGAGGACTGCGGTATATAATAATATCATTGGGGTCGATAGCCTGATACTGCGCCTTTAAAAAACCGTCATCCAGCACTAGACGACTCAGTAATTCATCTAATAAGGTCGAGTTGGTCAGCAGTTTGCTGACGTATCGCCCCCCCACATCCATGATCTCCGGTATGGCCGGAGTGCCTTCCAGCAAGTCCTCCATGTCCTGAATGAAATGGTCCAAAGCATACGAATTCATAATAAACCCTCCTTTATCATATAATCATCACATTGGAAACCATTCACTATTCCGGCAAACGGCAGCCATAACGACGCACGTGTGTCCAGGCTCTGTATTCAGGGTCGTCGGGATTGGCAGTCAGTGCGTCAGCTTCATTCAGGTACTTTTTTACTATGCCCTTTTGTTTATAAAGAGCCCGGTCTTTGCCAATCGGGCATACTTTAATGCAAATTCCACAGGGATAGCACCTTTGTTTGACCAGCTCAATGTGCTGATCTATGCAGAGATTGACATCGTAATCCCCGCGAATCTGGTCATCGCGTGCTTTAAGCGCATCCTTGGGACAGCATTTTGCACAGGCATTGCATTTGATACAGAGGTCCTTGTCCATCACCGGTTCACCCTGCAGCTCAGCGGCGGTCAGCACCGATACGAAGCGCACCCGGGGCCCGTATTCCGGAGTGAGCAAATTATGGCTGAGTCCGATAGTGCCCAATCCGGCATATCTGGCGGCGGTGGTGTGGCCAAAGGCGGCATAAGGCTTTTTCTTGAGGGCGCTGAGACTGCCGTAGCCGTCGCGGGTAAAGAAATATGAAGCCATGCCCCGGCGGTTGAGAAAGCGGGTCAGATTAAAAGCAATACCATCCAATTCCTGATTACAGGCGGTATAGAGCTCCTTGTGCAGGAAGGAAGGAGTGGTCTCCACAATCGGCAAAGGCATGCTCATGCCGATCACTATGACCGTTTTAGCCGGGGGGAAAAGGCTCTGCGGACGAAATTCCAGCGGTACCTCATCATAATCATCCCAGCGCTGCACCGGGGCAAAGCCGATCAAATCTGCACCGTGCTCCCGGCAGAACTCGATCACCTGTGAACGCAGATCTTCATTTGACCGGGCCAGGTCAGGGGTATCAAGCTGCATATGATACATCCTTTCACAGCATCATCAATAGCGAAGTCTATATACTTATTTTGATTTATTCATAAATGTTTGGCAAGTTAGAGAGGCTATGGCGATGCTAAATATTTACAGCGCTCCAGGCTGAAATGCGGGCTTTTAAGCACCCGGCCCTCAGCCCTCCCGGGGACATGTTGTCAAAGTGCAATGCTTTGCAATAAAATGGGGAGGTAAGGTCCGGGAATCAGAAAAACCTATATTTTTGGGGGAAGGGGAGACGAGGCGTGTATTTTAGATGGCAAAAAACCGGTTGTGTTCTATTGCTGTTGCTACTCATGGCGGGATTGGCAGGCTGCCAGAAGATTCAACCGCAACCCCAGGCGAATGATAACCAGGGTGTGGCTTACCCCATGGCTATCACCGATGATGCCGGGAGGGTAGTTACCCTGGACAAACAACCGTTAAGGATAGTTTCGCTTTCGCCCAGTCATACCGAGGTACTTTTTGCATTAGGGCTGGGGGATCGCATAGTAGGGGTTACCACTTACTGCGACTATCCTGAAGAAGCTCTGGATAAGCCTAAGATCGGAGGATTCTCTACGCCCAGCGTGGAAAAAATTATTGAGGCCAGGCCGGATATGGTATTGGCCGGTGATATGCACCAGCAGGCTGTAACCGCACTTGAAGCGGTAAATATCAAAGTTCTGGTATTCAGTCCCAATACCATGGAGGAAATCTTCTCCACCATCACCGCCATAGGAAGAGCTGCAGGAGAACAGCAGACCACCCAAAACCTGGTAGGGAGCCTGCAGCAGCGCGTATCCGGCGTTGCCGCCAAAATAGCACAGGCCCAGGGTCCCAAGCCCCGGGTATTTTACGAAGTGTGGCATGAACCGCTTATGAGCGCCTCGCAAAACACCTTGATCGGAGAACTGATCACCCTGTCCGGGGGGGAGAATATTATCGGCGCCTCCGCTGATCTGTATCCAATGATTAACGAAGAGATCATATTGGACAAAAATCCTGATATAATGATGCACTCGTACGGCCATGGAGACAACGAAAACCCCACTGTCGAGCAGATTTTAAACCGCCCCGGCTGGCAGCACCTCAACTTTGTGCAGAATAAAAAAGTGGTCGGCCTGGAGGCCAACCTGGTCAATCGTTACGGACCCAGGTCCGTTGATGCTCTGGAACTCGTAGCTCAGGCCGTACATCCGGAACTGTTCAATTAGGGAATATGATGGATGCAGCATAAAAAACCTATTTCCATAATTATCGGCCTCCTGGCACTGTCCTTGATAATATTGATGTTAATCGGCATCGGCATTGGCGCGGTTTGGATTCCGCCCGCTGAAGTGCTGAGCCTGATAAACGGTCATTTAAATGGTTCCAGCAGCAGTTACAGCGGGCAGATGCAATCACATGACATCATAATTTGGAGTATACGCTTTCCACGGGTCTTGCTGGGGGCAATGGTGGGCGTCTGTTTATCGGTAGCCGGGGCCATTTTTCAGGGCCTGTTCCGCAATCCCATGGCCGATCCCTATGTGATCGGGGTTTCCTCAGGCGCCGCCCTGGGTGCCGTGGCTGCTATTCTGCTCCTGGGGAGCCTCGGTCTGAAGTACAGCTATAGCATTCCGGCCTTTGCTTTTGTCTGTGCGGTGTTGACCATTCTTTTGGTCTACAGCCTGGCCCGCACCGGAGGCAAGGTGCCGGTAATGACCTTGCTCCTGGCCGGTATAGCGGTAAATTCATTCTTGTCCGCTCTGCAGTCTCTGGCCATGTTTTATAGTGGTGATCAAATGCATCAGGTGGTTTTCTGGCTTTTGGGGGGATTTTCCAGCCGGGGTTGGGAATATATCTGGATGTTCATGCCTTATGCTGTGATCGGTACCGCCATTGCGTTTCTATATACCCGTGAACTGAACGGAATGCTGATTGGTGAGGAACAAGCCCAGCATCTGGGTATTGACGTTGAAAGAGTCAAAGTGATGCTGCTCATAGCTGCGGCCTTGCTTATCGGGGCATCCGTATCAGTGTCCGGACTGATTGGCTTTGTGGGGTTAATAATACCTCATGTGGTGAGACTAATTATTGGACCCGACCACCGGGTCTTGCTTCCCATGGTCGCTCTGACCGGCGCTGTCTTTATGGTGGGAGCGGATATCATCGCCCGAACCGTAATAGCCCCGGAGGAACTGCCGGTAGGGGTAGTTACTGCGCTGATAGGCGGGCCTTTCTTTATATATTTGTTGCGAGGCCAAAAATCATCTTTGTATAAATAGATTAAGAGATGATCCTGCTGTGTATAAAAGGGAGTGAGCATAGTGATCGTGGATGTTTTGGGAGTGACCTGCGGGTACGGATCTTCGACGGTGCTGTCGGATGCCACCTTGCAGGTGTCCAAAGGCGAGTTTTTAGGCATTGTCGGGCCAAACGGTTCCGGCAAATCCACTCTTTTAAAGGCCATGAGCCGGGTGCTCCCGCCTCTTCATGGCCGCATTCTGCTCCAGGAAGAAGATATTTATAAAATGCGTCCCGCCCGGGCGGCCCGTCACCTGGCCGTTGTGCCCCAGGAGGCTGGCCTGGATTTCCCATTTACAGTAGAAGCCGTGGTGATGATGGGCCGCATTCCACATTTAAAACGTTTTCAGAGAGAAGGCCCGCAGGATCGTGAAATTGTCTGTGAGGCTTTGCGCCGGACCAATACTCTTGATCTGGCGCAGCGGCTGGTCACGGAATTGAGCGGGGGGGAAAAACAGCGAGTCCTCATAGCCCGGGCTCTAGCTCAGGAACCTCAGGTATTGTTTTTAGATGAGCCCACTTCTTTTTTAGATTTGAATTACCAGATCGAAATAATGGAACTATTGAATAAGCTGCGTTTTGAAGAAGGTCTCACTGCGGTGATGGTGGTTCATGACCTCAATCTGGCTTCACAATACTGCGATAATCTTTTGGTGTTAAAAGAAGGCAAAATATTTACGGCAGGCCGTCCGGCCCAGGTTCTAACCGAAGAACTGATCAAAGAGGTTTATGGCTGTGAGGTAAAAGTGGAACAACGCCACCCCGGGGGCAGGCCGATGCTGTTCATTCAGCCTTTGATTCACCGTCCCAATACCACTCATTATCGGGTCCATGTAGTTGGGGGCGGGGGATCCTGCGGACTGCTGTTCCATTATCTTCAGGAACAAGGCTGGGAGGTCAGCGCCGGGGTCATTAATATCGGCGATTCCGACTGGCAGGAAGCCAAGCGGCAGGGTTTCAGCGTGGTTGAAGCAGCCCCCTTCAGTGAGATCGGCCTGGAGGAGGATCGACTTAACCGCCAGGCTATGCTCAAGGCTGATTATACCATTCTGCCTCCCATTCCATTTGGCAGCGGCAACCTGCCCAATCTGAAAGCGGTCCTGGAAATGGCTGAACGCGGGGCTCCAGTCATAGTTATCGATGAAGGGTCCATTGCAGAGCGGGATTACACCGGCGGGGAAGCTTCCCAAATATATAAAAAGCTGTTGCAGAGCCAGGTTCATCTGGTTGAGAGTGCCGAACAGGCTATGGCGGTTATGGAAAGAGAGGCAGATGGTGTTGAGCAATAAAGGCCTCATCATGGTTACTGGAGCCGCCCGCAGCGGGAAAAGCCATTTCGCGGAGCTCTGGGCGCGTAATGTAGCAGAATCAGTATATTTTATAGCCACCTGCGTCCCTCAGGATGAAGAGATGCTGGTCAGGGTGGAGCATCACCGCCAACGGCGCCCTGCTGCCTGGGTTACTATTGAGGAGGCGCTGGATCCTGCACAGGCCATAGCAGAATATGATGCCCCTGAGCGGGTATTTATTCTGGACTGCCTTACACTGCTGGTCACCAATTGGCTGCTGGGTCGGGAGAGCACTGCTTACCAGCAGGAGATCCTGCAGCGTGTGGAAAGACTGGCTAAAACCGCTCAAAATGCTAGAGCCAAGGTGATAATCGTCACCAACGAAGTGGGGTGGGGGATAGTCCCGGCTGACCGGCTGTCCCGCGACTATCGCGATGTTTTGGGACGGGCTAATCAGATCATGGCCGCTTATGCTGATGAGGTGTACTTGATGGTGTCGGGGCTGGCGCTGGAATTGAAAACCCTGAGCACTCCGCTAAATACGGCAGGCAAATTGGCGGCCGAATAAATCGCCATGCTAAGCGGAGGCACTGAAAGGCAGGGTAATCTCCACAATAGCGCCTCCCTCAGGTCGATTGCCGAGGCTGATCTCGCCGTGCTGGGATTCGACTATGATCTTGGCGATGGATAACCCTAAACCGGTGTGGCCCTGGGGACCTTTGTAAAAATAATCAAAAGCGTGTTTCAAATCCTGGGCAGTGAACCCCGGCCCATCATCCTCAATGTGTATGTTGACGGATTTATCAGGCAGTATTCGAGCCTTAACCCAAACCTGAGTCTGGGCGTGGCGGATTGCATTAGCCAATATGTTGCCGAAGAGGCGCCGCAGCTGTTCAGGGTCTGAAATGATCTCCAGTACGGGAATATCTGCTGTCACAGCAATGGCATTTTCCGCTGCATACCCGTTAAGGGACTCCATGGTAGTGGCCAGAATCTGTCCAAGATTACAGTGCTGCAAGGTATTTTTGCCTTCACTGAATTGGAACCGGGTGATATTAATCATCTCATCCACGATTGATTTTAAACGCTGGCATTCCCGGGAGATTACTTCCAATCCCTGAGCGGCCTGGGGACCAGTCAATATCCCGTCTCTTATACCTTCCGCGTATCCTTGTATGCTCATTAACGGGGTTTTCAACTCATGAGAAGTGCTCTGGAAAAAGTGCCTGAATCCCGAGTCATAGCGTTCCAGCTGCACCGCCATCTCATTGAAGGTTTGTGCCAGCTCTGAAAGTTCGTCGTCTGATTTGGGGTCCAGGCGCACGTCAAAGCGGCGCTGGGCAATGGCTTTGGCGTATTCGCGCAGAGAATTGATAGGTTTTATTATTTGACGGCTTAGCAGTAGGGCTACCGGTATGGCCACTGCCATGGCTATTACCAGGCTTTTAAAAAGCAAGGCAATGATATCGCGGTTTAATGCTTCCAGTGCGCTGATCTCCGCAAAAGTGATCACACTGCCCTTGATGTTTCCCCCTTTGGGGACGATGTGTTCTTGAACCGCGATGAAGGTGCCGCTTTGATAAATATGGAAAGCTGCCTGATCTGGCGGTGAAACAATGCCCCATTTAGGCAATACCTCCATAAAATTAGTTCCGACTGTGTATTTATCGCTGCTGCTATAGATAATGATCTTTTGGGGATTTGTAATCAGGTAGTCGCTTTCCACCGGTCGTCCGGAAAAGAACAATGATATCTGTTGTTGGCCGAGCCGCTCCTGTGGCAGCCCTAATTCAGGGCTGTGTATAGCCAGAGCCATGGCAATTGTCTTGCTCTGTTTGCTTAACCCCATCACCGCCCGGCGTTCCAGATCCTTATACATAATGGAATGAAAGGCCAGGGCAGTTATGGCGATACTGCATAACACCACAATAAAATAAGTTAATAATATGCGGCTGGTTATGCTGTTAAATTTAATCATCAAGACGATACCCGTATCCCCAAATGGTTTTGATATTCACCTGAGACTCATGTTCGCGCAGCTTCTTGCGCAGTCTCTTGACCAGGTCGTCTACCGCCCTGGTCCCGCCGACGTAATCATAGCCCCATACCCGGTCCAATAACTCCTGGCGCGTAAAGGTGCGCTGGGGCTGTTCTACCAGCAAAAGCAATAATTCATACTCTTTGGGAGTCAGCATCATTTCTCTGCCGTTAACCATTATGCGCCGATCTGTGGGGTAGATGGCGAGATTATCTATCATCTGGGTTAAACTGGCGCCTGCCCCCAGGGAAGAGCGCCTGAAAAGGGAGCGCACCCGGGCCACAAGTTCGCGCGGGCTGAAAGGTTTGGCCATGTAATCATCCCCGCCTAACTCCAAGCCCAGTATCCGGTCGACCTCTTCTCCCCGCGCCGAGATAAAAATCACCGGTACACCGCTGCGGCTGCGGATCTCCTGGCAGAAATCCAATCCGTCCCTCCCGGGGAGCATGATATCGAGGATGAACATATCCGGATAACCCGATTGCAGCCGGACCAAAACCTCTTCAACCGAAGCGAAGGTCTCAACCTGATAGCCTTCCCGCGCCAGGTACTGGCTGAGGATATAGCGTATATTCTCTTCATCATCAACTACGAAAATGGACCGCAAAACCGACTCCTCCCGCTATTTGGCTGCTATACTCCTAACCGGCTTGAAGGCATCCCGGGAATCAAGACGCCCAGGGCTTCTCAAAAGCCATTTTGGACAGGATATGCTGGTGCTTGAGTGCATTAAGCGAACGAAGGGCGTTGTCCCCTGCGATCTCCGCTGCCATTAAATCACCCCGGGCTATTAATCCTAGATTAAACTGTAAGGTTTTATAACGCAAATCTTCCTGAGCTGTCTGGCAGGTCTGTTCGGCCTGCCGGTATTGGGATTCCAGCTGTACGGTTTTGTAATAATTTGATTCTATATTTTGAATAATCTGTATCTTAGTGTCACTGGTGTTGATTTTGGTTATTGACAGGCTGTTTTCCTGAACTTCATTGGGCTGTAAAGAAGAACCGGACAGAGGAGCCAACAAATTCTGCAGTTCAGCTTTTTCAAGGTTTTTTTCAGCCAGCCATAGCTCGGGGCTGTCGTTCAAGATCCTGGTAATCTCCTGTTGCAGGTTGTCAACCTGCAGGGGATTGAAGGCTGAATCATCGACTAAAACCGGCCGCTCCGTCGAGGACTGGCCGATGGCGTTATTCAGCTTTATGTAGGCTTGTTCCAGGTCGGTTTGGCTTTCCGCCACCAGGGTCTGTTTCTGGCTGTAATCAATCTGAGCATTGTTTAGCTCCAGCTTGCTGATCAAGCCCAGCTCAAAACGGGCCAAAGCCTCCTGGCACTGATGATTGCTTTGTGCCCGGTTCTGCTGGGCTTGCTTTAATGCATCCTCTGCCAGCAAAACATCAAAATATTTTTGATAGATATCCTTTATCACCTTATCAGCGGTAACAATCCTGGACTTCTTGGACTGCTGCCAGGCGATATCACTTTCGATCAGGTTTAAATAGGCATTGGCATCGTCCTGGTAGGTGCCGTCGGCAGGGACATAAAATACGCTGGCTGCGGCCTTATCCCGCAGCAGTTCATTGCTCTCAATCTGATAATCCGCTATCTTAACGCTGCTGCTATGCTTTAGGCCTTTTTCCACGGCCTGTGTCAGCGTCAGAACGGGTTGTTCCTGCTCCGGGGAAGGTTCTTCTCCCAAAACGGAAGCTGGCCAGGACCAGCAGGAAACCGTTAACGTCAGGGCTGCCAATATGGCGGTCAATATCCGACCCGCTTGCATAGGAAAACCTCCTTTATTCAAAACGCAATGCTTCGATGGGATTGGAACGAGCTGCCTTGCTGGCAGGATAGTAGCCGAAAAAGAGCCCCACCATCAGCGAAAAGCCCAGGGCAACCGCTATCAACCAGGGCGAGAGCTTGATTTGGAGATCTGCCAGAGTTCCCAGTAAAGAGCTGCCTCCCCAGCCCAAGAGTACTCCGATTATTCCTCCCCAGATACAGAGCAGCAGGGCTTCGATCAGAAATTGGGTCATAATAGCCCGGGGGGTGGCTCCTACTGCCATGCGTACCCCAATTTCCCGGGTCCGCTCGGTTACTGACACCAGCATGATATTCATAATACCGATACCCCCTACCAGGAGCGAAACCGCTGCTATGCCCCCCAAAAGAAAAGTAAATATACGGGTAGTGTCTTCTATGGTGGATAATACCTGGGCCATGTCCTGGATCATAAAGTCGTCCTCCGCACTATCCGCCAAGCGGTGACGCTGGCGCAGCAAGGTAGTGACGGCATTTTTCAGAGGTTCCAGGGATTCGGTATTGACGGCTTGAATATTGATGGTCCGCACTGCGGCGCTGCCCAGCAGTCTTTGCTGGGCAGTGGTTATGGGGATGTAAACCGAATTGTCCTGATCAGATCCGGAACCCTCCGCTCCCCTTGAAGTCAAAACCCCTATGACCGTATAGTTAAGGCCGTTTATCTGCAACTGGCTTCCCACCGGACTCTGCGCGCCGGTATACAGATTATCTACCACGGTCTGACCGATTACAGCTACCAGACTTCCCTGAGCCAGGTCTTCCTCAGTTATGAATCCGCCCAGCCGGGTAGGCCAATCTTTTATATCCTGCAGAGCCGGGACGGTACCGCTGACCGGCGCGGTCCAGGTAAGGCTGCCTACGGACAGGGTAGCCTGGGTACTTGATTCAGGGGCCACATGTTGTATCAGGGGCAGATCAGATATGGCAGCAACATCGTCCATGGTCAGCTGCGCGGTGGCGGTGGCTCCCCGCACCGGGCCGAAACCCCCTCCCGAAGTAACAATCAACAGGTTAGACCCCATACTGGCTATCCGGTCGGTTATACCTGAACTAGCCCCTTGGCTCAAGGACACCATGGTGATGACCGCGCCAACCCCAATGATAACCCCCAGCATAGTCAGAAATGAGCGCATCTTGTTGAGCAAAAGGCTGCGCCAGGCAATTTGCAGGCATGATATCAAGTCCATGTTTCTTCCACCTTATTCTCTACTTGGCCGGTATGGCTCGAAGCTGGTTTTTGACCGCTTCGGTATTAACCACCATACCATCGCTGAGGCGTATGATACGCTGGCAGTGTTGTCCGATCTCGTTTTCATGAGTAACTATTACTATAGCAAGCTGTTGTTCACGGTGCAGGTTTTGCAGTAAAGCCATGATTTCGTGGCTAGTGCTGGTATCCAGTGCTCCGGTAGGCTCATCGGCAAGAATCAGTCTGGGCCGGTTGACCAAGGCGCGGGCGATGGCTACGCGCTGTTGCTGACCTCCCGATAGCTGATTGGGGCGGTGATGCTCCCTGCCCTTGAGCCCGACCAAGTTCAACATTTCTAAAGCCCGGCGCTGGCGTTCCCTGCTCTTTATCCCCGCATAGATCAGGGGCATAGTGACATTTTCCAGGGCTGAAGCCCTTCCTAAAAGGTTGAAGTTCTGAAATACGAAGCCGATGAGACGATTGCGCAGAAATGCCAATTGCTCTGGGGCCAGGGCCATCACCTCATAACCGGCCAGGGTATATGAACCGCTGTCGGGCTTATCCAGGCAGCCCAGGAGATTCATCAAAGTTGATTTCCCTGATCCGGAATAACCCATTATGGCAGTCATCTCATGTTCCCCGATGTCCAGCGTGATGCCGCGCAAAGCTCGTACCGGGGCCCCTGCTCCGTAATAGGTCTTAACGATTTCTTCCAGTTTAATTAATGGTTGATTCATGGCGGTCCCTCTTGTGAAAAAACGGCTAAGGGCGTATCATCACAGGCGCCCCCATTCCCGGGGCACTGCGGTTATCATTGTTCCTGGTTTGAGCCGAAGCAGCCGGATTGTCCCCGCTGGCGCTGCCGCCCAGCGATGAGCCGATGATGATTTGGTCACCTTCCTGCAAACCCTCTATGACCTCAATATTTTGGCTGTCGTTCAGCCCTGTGCTTATCGCTTTTTGGACCGGCTGGTTGTTCTCTAAAACCAGCACCACTTTTTGCTGGGCTTGGTCCGCCGCTGCGGTCTGCCTGGCTGCAATACCGCTGGCAGAGGCTGCAGATCTGCCGGCTGCCGCACCGCTCCTGACATAGGACTCCGCATAAGATACAGCCATCATGGGAATAGTCAGGACATCTTTTGACGCCGCTATGATGATATTGGCGTTTACCGACATCCCTGAGCGCAACAACCCCTCGCTGTTGTCGATGATGATAATTACCGGGTAGAAATTGACATTGCTGACGGTAGTAGCTTCCGGTGAGATCTTATCCAGCTTGCCGGTAAAAGTCCTATCAGTGTAAGTTCCGCTGGTGAATTCGACCTCCTGGCCGGGTTCGAGCCGGCCCACATCGACTTCGTTGACCAGGGCTTTGAGATAGAGTTCTTCGCTGATGAGGGTGATCAATGAGGCGCTGTTGGAAGAACCTCCACTGAGGCCGGCCTGGCTGTCCACAGTGCTGATGATGCCGGAGAATGGGGCAATCAATTTGGCGCTGCTCAATTCGTTGCGGTCCATTTCCAGTTTAGCCTGGCTGCTTTCCAACTGCGCCTGTGCTGAAGCCAGGTCCAATTCAGCCTGTTTATATCCGTCCAGGGCTTCGTTGAGGGCAGACTGGGAAATAAATCCCCCGTCAAAAAGCTCTTGTTGCTGCTCCAGTTTTGTTTTGGCCTGGTCCTCTTTTCGGGTGAGATTCTGAATTTGAATCTCCTGTTGAGAGAGGTTTATCTCTGATTGCCTTACCTGGGCCAAAAGAGAAGTATCATCTTGCTCTGCCAGAACCTGGCCCTTGCTTACCTTATCTCCGGGCTGCAGGGTGATGGATTTAACATCGCCGCTGTTCTTAAACTGTAATTCTGCTCTTTCGACCGGTTCGATGGTGCCGGTAGCCTGGACTACATCCATAATTGAGCCTCTTACCGCCGAAGCAGTCAGATAACCGGCTTCAGCCGGCTTATCCATTTGCCGGTAAACTAAAAAACCGGTTGCTGCTATGACCAGCAGCACACCTATAATAATAATTGGCTTTCTAGGTTTAAATGGCTGGGGCATTACAGTTTGGGGAAGGCTTTCGTTTTCAGTCATGGGAAATTTCACCTCACAGAACCTGATCATTCCATCTCCCATGTTAAAACCCCATTGTTGCAAAATTATAAGAAAAGTGTGTAAAAACTGTGGAATGAATAAGAAGTGCAAACCTAAGCCAGTTATAGGGGAGGGTTTTAAAAATGAGTTGTGTTGCCTGGAATAAGGGCAGCCCCCTTGAAGTTTCAAGGGGGCCTATGAATCTAGCGCATCAGAACGACATTGACCGCTTTGATGGCGACTGAGATGGTATCACCGATTTGATACTGCATTTCGTGAAGCTTTTGCAATGAAAGCATCGAAGTCAAACGCTGTTCACCGCAGCGAATGGTGACCAGAGCCATAACGTCTCCAGTACTTATCCGTTCGATCACACCTGTGAACCAGTTCATCAGCCCCAGGTTGGCAGGCAGGCTGTGCAGCTGGTCTTGCCGGTCGGCAGCATCGGAAAACACTATCTGGCCGACGCCATTCATGTCTTTGTAGGCGTCGCACTCCAGGGAGGTTTGACTGCACATACTTATTGAACAGGTGTTGCATCCCGGGATTTCTCTGTATTTGTCCCAGCCGAAACCTGCATAATAGGCCTTGCATTCGGCCTCGGTCTGTGTGCAGTATCCAAATACCTCACAACTGCCGCATTCTACGTATGTATCTCTCACTCAACTTTCCCCCTATAATTCTATGTCCCCAACACGTCTGTGCAGATGCTACTTAGCCCTCCTTTCGATTTATTGTGACAGGATAGTTCCAATTTCTATTGTACTACTACAAAAAATGCTTATAAATAAAAATGCATGGTATCACATCTATTAATTCCTTGGAATGGGAAAGAAAGGAAGCGTACATTATAGAACAGTATAATTGGCACGCACAATGGCGCCGTAACATATTTTTCAGGGGTTAGCGGTTGCCTTGGGGAGAGGGGTGGGAAGTGCCGGATTGTGGACTTTGGTGTACCTTGCCGCGGGCCAACGAGGCGAAAACACCGAACAATGACAAAACAGTGAAGGTGATAAATGAAGTTCTGAGGGTGTGGGTGATCGCCGTATGGCTGGCTGAGTTTAGAGGGGTTTGGCCAACATAGATAGAGATGATCAGAGTGGCAATGGCCATGCATACGGATTGCCCTACCAAACGCATGGTACCGATGGTTGATGATGCTATGCCATAGAAACGGGGTTCGACAGAACTCATGACCGCATTGGTATTAGGCGAGGAGAACAGGGCAAATCCAAGTCCGATCAAGGGCAGAATCACCATGACCAACCACAGCGAAGTATTTTCATTGATAAAGGCTAAAACCAGCAGACACAGGGTGTTGAGGGCCATTCCGCATGAGGCCACCAGACGCGGCTCGATACGGTCGGATAAGGTGCCTGCCATAGGTGAGAATACAGCCATCAAAACCGGCTGAATCAGCAGGATCAAGCCTGCCGTCTGGGTGTCCAGGCCTCTAACAATCTGCAGGTAGATCGAAAGCAAAAAGGTCAGGGCAAAGGTGCTGCTGTAATTGATCATGGCCGCCAGATTGGAGAAGGCAAAAGCTTGATTGTCCCTAAACAGGCGTATATTGAGAATTGGGGAAAGGCTCCTCAGCTCCACCCAGGCAAAAGCGCACAGTAATGCCACTCCCAAAATTGCCAGAGCCCCTGCCCAGGTCTCGGTGGTAATAGCGGAGAGGCCGTACAATAAGGAGATCAGTCCTAAACCGTAAAATAGGCTGCCCTTCCAATCGAAGTCTTCATTGGCAGCCCCCTGCCATTCACCGCTCAGGTGATGATATATCTGATAAGCGGCAACCAGGCCCAACAAGGCGGTTAAATAAAAAATGGTTCTCCATCCCAGGTGTTGGGTCAGAAAACCTCCCAGAGCCGGTCCCAGAGTCAATCCGGTATAGGTCAGGGAAACACTCCACCCCATGGCTTTGCCGCGCTGCTGAGGCGGGTATACTGAGGTCAAAATGGCCATGCCGGTTCCAAATATCATGGCAGCGGCTACACCCTGCAAGAGGCGCCAGAAAATCAAAGTTTCCATACTGTTGGCCAGTGTGCTCAAGAGGGTAAAAAGGGTATATAAGATTGTGCCTGCCAGGTAGTACTTGCGGCGTCCTTGAATATCGGCCAGGCGCCCTAACGGCAGCAGAAATGCCGCTGACGAAAGCAAATATGAGGCGACCACCCAGCTGGACATGGTGGCCGTGCTGGCATATTCCTGCACCATTACCGGCAGGGCCAGGTTTATCGCGCTGCCCATAAAGGCAACCATGAATGAGGTGGACATGACCGCGATCAGGGCGGCCTGTTCAATAGACCTCTTGGAATCCTTTGCCATAGATTGTACCCCGTTAATGAATGTGACCTATAATATTATACCTTTTATTAAGTATTGCAACAGTAAATGTCCACCATGAATCTTATGAAGATGTTAAACATTTTATTATTACTATGCTAGAATATATACGGCGGTCGCAGCCTACCCGCCTTAAAAAAACAAGGAGGTCTGTTATATGCAGCCTAAAAATGCCCCGATATCTGTCATGTTCTTGATTATTACCTGTCTGTTTATCACCTGCCTGTTAATTACCAATATTGTGGCGGGACGCCTGGTGGATCTGGGCGGCATGGTATTAACTGCCGATCTGTTTCTTTTTCCTGTAACTTATATCTTCGGAGATGTTCTCACCGAGGTGTATGGATTCAGGCGAGCTCGCATCACCATATGGCTGGGATTTGCGGCCAACCTTTTCATGGCTGTGTTTTTCATGGCTGTTGTCAGATTGCCCTGGCCGGAGTTTTGGGAGCAAGAACCGGCCTACCTCACCGTACTGGGTTTTGCCCCGCGGTTGGTTTTAGCCTCATTGCTGGCCTATTTTGTCGGAGAATTTTCCAATGCGGTTATACTGTCCCGTTTGAAGATCTTAACCAGCGGGCGCTGGCTGTGGACCCGCACCATTGGCTCAACCCTGGTTGGTCAGGCTCTGGACACCCTGATTTTTATGTCAGCAGCTTTTTATGGCTTGTATTCTGCTCCGATCTTTATGAGCATGGTGGCGGTTCAATACGGATGGAAAGTGGCTTACGAAGTTCTGGCTACCCCGTTTACCTATGCTTTGGTAGGATGGCTGAAAAAGCGCGAGGGAGAAGTCTTCGACAATGGAATAAGCTATAATCCGTTTGCGATCACAGTCAGATCCTCATCGCAATAAGCCGGGGGCTGCTGGCACAGCCCCCGGACCGTCGACAAAAGCGAATATCTGCGTTGCTCAATAGGCCCGCTCAATCAACGTACTATTTGTACGCCTCAATCGCGGGCCTATTTCGCGCCTTGCTCTTCGCTTCCGCCGTTCGCTCTGTCCGGCTGGTTGACTTTGTCAATAAGCCGGGGGGCTGTTAACACAGCCCCCCCATGGTTCTAAGCTATATCGAAATCATCGGTTTGCCTGGTTACCAGGCGAGCGCTCTTCTTGCTGTTCAGCGTACCATTATTGCCTACAAAAACGTCTTTTGTCACTAATGTGTCCATTACTGCCGAGATTTCTTGGGCTGTAGCTGCTGCTTTGGCTCCGGCGATGCGTATGGTATGATTCTTGTTCAAGCTGGTGTTAAAACCCATCTCAATAGTGCGTTCAATGGCCATTTTAATCCCTCCTTTGCAGAGCTGGTAAGCGGCTTAACCTTCTTCGGTCAGCTCGACGGTATTTACCCGCTGAACTGCCAGACAGGCGGATTCGTGCAGACTGATGATGCCTTCAGCCGCCTCAAAAACGTCCTCATCATTAGCCGAGTTTTTGAGGTTGCCGTACTGTCTTTTCCTGGTTACTTGCCGACCAAATTCATCCAAGCCAGCGTCCATGACTAAAACCAAATCACTGGCTACCGGCGTTGCCACAATTGCCATGAAAATCACCTCCTCCAAGTAATGGGAGCGATGCTCCTGCATCAATGTTAAGCTGAGATTCTCGTTAAGTCGAAGACGGGATCCCCATAAAATACCCCTGCAAGTCGAGGACGATGACCAGAGTCGGACAGAACGGCCCGGATGAAACCATATTCCGGGTTTTCCCGTCGTAATCGAACCTGCTTCCTTATCGACCCGGAAGTAAAAGGAATCGCCCGCCAGGATAGCGAAGTAGTGTTCAATTTTACATATAAGGAGTCGGCGCCATGAATAAGCCAAGCCATCAGATCGACCAGATAGTGCGCACCCTGGCAAACTCACCCAATACCGTGGTGGTCACCGGTGCAGGCATCAGCACCGAAGCGGGGATACCTGATTTTCGGGGTCAAAACGGAATTTATCGTCAATTGGGTGAAGACCGGGTTATGAGTATAATAAACATCGAAACTTTTAATAATAATCCCCGGCTGTTCTATGATTTCTATAACCAGCATTTTATTTTTCCTACCGTCGAGCCCAGCAAGGCCCATTATATGCTGGCTGAAATGGAGAAAAACGGCTTTATTAAAGGAATTGTCACGCAGAATATAGATGGGCTGCATGAGAAGGCTGGAAGCCGCCGGGTGGTGGCGGTTCATGGCAACAGCGAACGCTATGTTTGTACCAATCGGCATTGCGGGGAGCTTTTCAGCTGGGCTGGAGTACGCGAACAGGGCGTCATTATTCCCACCTGTGACCAGTGCGGTTCGATTTTAAAGCCGGACGTGATTCTTTTCGGTGAGCCTATCAAATCTTTTACCGATGCCCAGGATTTGATAATGGGGGCACGGACTTTGCTGGTTATCGGGTCGTCACTGACAGTATATCCTGTGGCAGGCTTTGTAAGGGCCTTCAGCACTTTTTATCAGGACTTGATCATAATAAACCGGGGACCAACCCAATTGGATCACGCTGCCCTGGTGAAAATCGACGGCCCCAATACCGGCGAGACTTTAGAAGAAATCAACCATTGCCTGAACCTGATAGGTTGACAAAGGCCAACGCCGCCAGGAAAAAAAACGGTTCATCCCTGTAAAGATGAACCATTTTGGCGGGATCAGGACAATCGATTAGTCCATGGGCCCGCCTTCCCAGTATTGCCGGATTTTGCGTAAGGCGTAGCCACCGAAAAACAATCCGTTGACAAAAGCCAAAGGAATGGCCATAGCCCCAAACCAATGGAATTTTTGTCTCAAGTCTTCTTTGCCGTCGGTAGTCCGGTATCTTGTCATATGCTTTCCCTCCTTCTAGAGTAGTTTAAGCATATGCAAGTGGTTTATTTCAGGATTTGTATGGCCTTACTTGTTCAATAAGGTGGGGATTACTTTTTTTAGCAACAAAAACAACAGCGTGCCGCCAAAAATAATAATCAGAAGCAGGGACACTATTTTAACAAACATGAAAAACCTCCGGCTTTTTTGTTAGCTTGCCGGAAAACGCGGTGAGATATGCGATAAATAGGTTTTGTTTGCGGGGATTATGCCAGGACGTATTCTCTTAAATTCAACTTATCAATGTCGTCGCCATTTAAGGCTCGAATGACCATAATAGTGGCAAATTGGGATAAATCGATCATATGAGTGCGGCTGAGGCGCCTTCCGGTGTTGTCCACAATG
Organism: Syntrophomonas sp. UBA1041; assembly: GCF_002316705.1. Lineage (NCBI taxonomy): Bacteria > Bacillati > Bacillota > Clostridia > Eubacteriales > Syntrophomonadaceae > Syntrophomonas > Syntrophomonas sp. UBA1041. The sequence goes on along the minus strand of NZ_DCEA01000036.1, from coordinate 41,410 downwards.
ATGCGAATAACCGGACGGGTGGGTACAACTTTATTCACTTCCATAACTATGCCTATATAGCCGGTGCTGATTTCCACCAAACTCCCTACCGGATAAATGGCTATATTTGAAACCAAAGCAGTTACGAAGTTGGGATCCAGATAGACCCCGGACATACGCTCCAATATGGTTAAGGCTTGATTGACCGTGTAAGAAGGGCGATAAGGCCGATCAGCCAGCAATGCATCATAGACATCGGCCACAGCCACGATGCGTGCATATTCATGAATAGACTCGCCTCTCAGGCCGCGGGGATACCCCTGGCCATCCCAGCGCTCATGATGCTGAAAGGCTATGTGGGCGGAGAGCAGAGAAAGGTCGGCATAGTTCCTCAGCATTTCGAAGCCGTAGTTGGTATGACGCTTTATCTCATCGAATTCCTGACGGCTGAGGTCATCCGGTTTGTTGAGAATTTCTGAATCGATTTTGGTTTTGCCGATATCATGAAGCAGTGCGCCAACCCCGAGTTCAGTCAGCCGGGCTTTGTCAAAATGCAAAGTAATGCCGGTCATAATAGATAGAACGCATACATTTACCGAGTGGGCAAATAGATAGTCGTCAAAGGCGCGAATGTCAGTCAGTTGCACCAGAATATCGTCAGAGGCCAGCAACTCGTCAATGATACTGTTAACGATGCTAGCCACCCGGTTTATGTCAAGTTTGAGGTGATCATGCAGGTTTATAAAGCTCGCTTTGACCATTTCTATGGTTTCCAGACGAACCTTTTCCGGTATTACGTCCTCTGGCTCCACTGTCTCAGGCACGTATTGCTCACGAATATATACCGAAGCGATGCCCAGTTCATCCAGGCGTTTGATGGCGTCAACTGTCAGTACCATGCCTGCCTGGGCTAGAACATGGGCATTGCCGTAGTAAACGGAACGCGCTACCACCATGTTTGGTTTCAGGTGTTTGATCTTAATTCTTCTCAAAATACCACCCGATCAACAAAGAATGTCATTCTTCCCATTATTTCTTTATTACTGTTATACTTCCTGCCTGGACCAAGAAAAAAATTGCATAATACACAATAATTGCTCCTATTAAAGAATCATATGTTGAAAAATGACTGCGGCGGGGTTTGCCGGGATGGTTTGCCAATCACCCCGCGAAGTGTTAAATTACAATTACATTTATAGATGGTAAAGGAACCTGGCATGAGAAACCGCAAAGGATTACCCATTAATTATTTTAAGGATATTATCAGCGATCTCCGTCAATTGTCGGGAAGCAATGAAGGCCGTCTCTTTATGCTGGACTTATTCGAGGAGGTTCCGCATGAAACCCGGCCTTTAATCTTGGAGGGTTTGTCAGCTTTCCGCGAAGAGGCGGTCATAGAGTTTATCGAAGTGATAAAACTTGAGTTTGACAAGGAATATAAGCAATTATGCAACCGGGTTTTAGATAAAATGCACCTGGCGGGTATGCCCAGGTCAGTATTGGCCCCCTTTCAAGGGACATTTTACAAGGCCTATGCTTCCTGCACCAGGCATACCGGCCGGGTAACCCTGGACGTAGCCTGGAAAATCGGCCGAAAGAACTTGCATGTGGAATGCTTCTACCTTACTTTCAACAGCGACGGCATACATAGCTTCTTCCTGGTTGAAAATATGCTGCCGGCTCAGTATGACCGGGATCGCAAAAACCTGCCGGATATGACGGAAATCAGTTTGGATGAAGCCTGTTTCCTGGTCTCCCAGGCCTATCACCACAACCTCCGCCATATGAGCCGCCCGGCTCTGGGGCGCTTTCTGTATCAAAAGTATCTGTTTGAAAAAAGCGATCTCGGTTCTGAGCGCGAACGGAACCTGGTTCGCCTTCTGTCGGCGAAATTGAACCCACGCCAGCTGGTTAACAGCATATTTCACGCTTATAAATATCATGATTGGGATTATATTCTGTGCTTGCTCCGTGAAGCGGCATTTGGGCTTAAAACCGATTTTGAAATGGATGCGATCATGAACTCCGCGGCAATATTTATTGAGGGCGGAGCCTGCAAAGAGCAGGGCGATGTTGATAGACCCATTGTTGGGGCCTATTCCATCGTCATTGAAGCAGGGGAGTTCTATTACCGCGAATACCTGGTGGGGTTGATTAAAACAGAAGATAGCTGGTTGATCGAATCATTTGAAGAAACTTACAAAAATTGTTGCAGCACCAAGTATAATCCTTTTAGTGATCCCGCCTTTTGCCGGGTATATGAGATTATTGATCTGGAGCAGCTGCTTGCCAAACTGGATGACCTGGACGGGGTAAGGGAAGTTAAGGAACTGCCTGATGGAATGCATATGCGCCTGACTTATCGCGAAGAGGATTTTAACTGCGGGGTATCATTTATGAGCGGCGTAGTTGCCGACCTGGTAGTGAACGGGGATGAATTTGTGGTAATCTGCCAGGATGATGATAACCTAAACGGCCTCCATGATTTTCTGGAGGATGAGGTTAGTTGCGTTCTATTAAGAGAGGATTATCAGGTGAATGTGCTCACCGCCTTTCGTTATTTGGGCGGGCAGTATGTAAGCTTCGAAGATGTGCTTTTGGAACCGGGCAGTGAGGCGGCTTGTGATGACGGCATGCGCTTGATAAGCGCGCACTATCATATCAAGGACCGGCAAAGAGTCGTAGAAAGACTGGAAACCATGGGAAAAGACTTCTGTTTCCAGGGTAGAGATTTCCAGCTCTATTATCAGGTGGAGGCCTCTGCCCACGGACCGGCTTTTGAGGCTGAGTACATTATGGGGTCAAATTGGATAGCCGTTTCCACCTTTGGAGACAGTGACATGGCCCGGGTCAGACAGCAATTTGAAGCCGATATGTATGGGTGCCTGGAGTTCGATGGCATGGAGATCCGGGAAGATGGCATCTTCGATATACTTACGGCTGACCTGAAAAAAGCTTATCCTCAGCTTTCAGCCATACTGAAAGAACTATATTTAAACAAGTGGGTGCATTCTCACCTCAGCCTCTTACAGGGGATGAGCCCCTCCGAGGCCCGGCAGACCGAGGAGGGCAACCGTCTGTTGTGGGCTTTGTACAAGAAGATCAAGCGCAGGGAAGGGAACCGTCATCTAAGCGGAAAGCCTAACAATATCATACTGAAAGAATACATTCGCAAAATCGAGCAGAAATGACAGCTAATGCGACGTATACTATTGACAAACAGCGGTATGATTCAATATACTTGATGAATATTAAATAATGAATTAATCACACCGAGGAAGGGACTTGACACCTGAAATCACTTGATTACAGAGAAGCTGGCCATGTGCTGAAAGCCAGTATCAACATTTCTGGTGGTGATCATCCCGGAGGAGCAATCTGAAAGGCTTGCCTGAGTAGGTGCTGCCGGACGCAAAAGTCCGTTATCAAGACAGTGTGCCGGAAAGCACGCGCTGTAAGTGGTCGCATGGGCGACAAACAGGGTGGTACCGCGGGAGATTCCTCTCGTCCCTGACCGGGACGAGGGGATTTTTATATTCTTTTATAGCTTGCAAACAGAAACTTGTTGAGCAGGTTGGGCTATCTAAGGAAGGTGATCGGGGTGAAAAGCGACACAATTAAATTGGGGCTGGAAAAGGCTCCCCATCGATCTTTATTCAGGGCCATCGGCCTTAGCGATGAAGAGATCAAAAGACCTCTGATCGGCATAGTTAACTCGCACAATGATATCGTGCCAGGTCATATTAACTTGGACAAAATCGGGGAAGCGGTTAAAGCGGGAGTGCGCGTGGCAGGGGGAACTCCCCTGGAATTTCAGACCATAGCAGTCTGCGACGGCATCGCTATGAACCACCTGGGTATGAAGTATTCTCTGGGCAGCCGGGAGCTGATCGCCGATTCAGTGGAGATTATGGCTACCGCCCATGCCTTTGACGGACTGGTATTCATACCCAATTGCGATAAGGTGGTGCCGGGCATGCTGATGGCTGCGGCGCGTTTAAATATTCCCGCCATCTTTGTCAGCGGGGGCCCAATGCTGGCCGGCAGGTCAGGTGATAAAGGCCTGACCTTAACCCAGGTATTTGAGGGAGTAGGTGCGGCGGCTGCCGGAAAAATGACTCCTGAGGAGCTGGCCCGGTTGGAAGAGAGCGCCTGCCCTACCTGTGGTTCCTGTGCCGGGATGTTTACCGCCAATTCCATGAATTGTTTAACCGAGGCCCTGGGAATGGGCCTGCCAGGGAATGGCTCTATCCCCGCGGTTTATTCCGAGCGGATTCGATTGGCCAAAACCGCAGGCATGAAGATCATGACCCTGGTAGAAAAAGATATCAAACCCGGTGATATCCTGACTGAGGCGGCTTTCTCGAATGCCATGCGCCTGGATATGGCCATTGGCTGTTCAACCAATTCTGTCCTGCATTTGATGGCCATCGCTCACGAAGCGGGTGTATTTATAGATTTGAACCTTTTCAATGAAATCAGCGCTTCAACTCCTAATCTTTGCCGTCTGAGCCCCGCCGGGCATCACCATATGGAAGACCTCTACCAGGCCGGCGGCATTCAAGCCATGTTCAGTGAACTCGACAAAAAGGGCCTGATCGATAAAGAAGCCCTGACTGTTACCGGAACAGTTGTAGGAGACAACATCAAAGATGCCGCAGTGCGCAATTATGATGTGATCCGGTCCATAGACCAGCCCTACAGCCCCAGCGGCGGTTTGGCCATGCTTTTTGGCAATTTGGCGCCAGAGGGGGCCGTGGTCAAAAAGAGCGCAGTGGCTGAAGAGATGATGCGGCATACGGGACCAGCCCGGGTATTCGACTCTGAAGAACAAGCCGTAGCGGCTATTCTCAATCAGAAAATTGTACCCGGAGATGTTATTGTCATTCGCTACGAAGGCCCCAAAGGCGGACCAGGTATGAGAGAAATGCTGACTCCAACCTCGGCAATTGCCGGTATGGGTTTGGATAAGGAGGTGGCATTAATTACCGATGGGCGATTTTCCGGGGCTACCCGGGGAGCATCCATTGGGCACGTATCCCCTGAAGCAGCTTCAGGGGGCTTGATTGGCCTGATTGAAGAAGGCGATCTAATCGAGATCGATATACCTGGGTGCCGACTACAACTGCTAGTAGACGACGGCATTATCGAAAAGAGGAGCAGCCTCTGGAGAGAGCCGGAGCCCCGAATAAAAAAAGGTTATATGAAACGATATGCTCAATTGGTACAATCAGCCAGTACAGGAGCCATATTTAAAGAATGATTTCAATATGGCAAGCGTAATAAAACCGGCGGGCCAAGAGCCCGCCTTTGCTTTATAACTGGCTGGGCGCTTTTGTATCATAAACGTGAGGTTTAAGCGGGAGTTGGAAGAATTTACGGAGGTGATTTTATGAATTGTAAAGGTGCTGAAATCCTGATTAATAGTCTTAAGGAACAAGGGGTGGACACCATCTTCGGCTACCCCGGTGGGGTTGTTCTACCTATATATGATGTCCTCTATGATTCTGATATCAAACATATTTTGGCCCGGCACGAACAGGGCGCTGCTCACGCCGCTGACGGATATGCCCGGGCCTCTGGGAAAACCGGGGTGTGTATCGCCACCTCGGGGCCCGGCGCCACTAATCTGGTTACCGGAATTGCCACCGCCAATATGGATTCAATCCCCATGGTCTTTTTCACCGGGCAGGTGGCGTCACACCTCATCGGCCGGGATGCTTTTCAGGAAGCCGACATAACCGGCATCACCCTGCCTATCACCAAACACAACTACCTGGTTGAACGCACCGAGGATGTGGAGCAGGTAGTAAAAGAGGCCTTCTACATTGCCAGAACTAACCGGCCCGGTCCGGTAGTGGTCGACTTGCCCAAGGACATCATGGATAAGAGCATTGACTTTACTAGCGACAAATCAGAGGTTTTCATCCATAGCTACCGGGTGATGAAAGGCTTTAACGCCGGACAGGTGATTAACGCGGTGGAACTGATCAAACAGGCTCAGCGTCCGGTAATCTATGCCGGCGGCGGGGTTATCATCTCCGAAGCGTCGGAAGAACTCAGGGAACTGGCGGAAAAGCGTAAAATACCAGTCACTACTACCTTGATGGGTATGGGGGCTTTCCCCGGCAACAATTATCTGGCCTTGGGCATGCTGGGCATGCATGGCACCAAATACGCCAATTATGCGGTGTCAGAATCAGATCTTTTGATAGCCGTAGGGGTGCGCTTTGACGACCGGGTCACCGGGAAGATCGAAGCCTTTGCCCCGCACGCCAAGGTGATCCACATCGATATTGATGCTGCCGAGATCGGCAAAAATGTGGCGGTTGACATACCTATCGTGGGACAGGTAAAAGAGGTTTTGCAGGCCATTAACCAGCGCTTGGAAGCTGTTGAAGAGCTGAGCGAATGGCATCATACCATCGATCGATGGAAACTGGAGTATCCCCTGCGCTATCCGGCTTCATGTGAAGGACGCATCATGCCGCAGCATGTCATCGAGAGCATTTACGATATGACTCAAGGCGATGCCGTCATCACCACCGAAGTAGGTCAGCATCAGATGTGGGCGGCTCAATACTATAAATTCAAAAACCCCAGAAGCTTTATCAGCTCAGGGGGACTCGGCACTATGGGCTATGGATTTCCGGCCGCCATCGGCGCCAAAATAGCCCGCCCAGACATGACCGTGATCGATATCGCCGGAGACGGCAGCATTCAGATGAATATTCAGGAACTGGGCACCGCCATGCAGTATAAAGTACCGGTGATTGTTTGTATTCTCAACAATCAATATCTGGGTATGGTCAGGCAATGGCAAGGCCTGTTTTATAAAAAGCGTTATTCTAATACCGATATCAGCCTGCAGCCTGACTTTGTTAAAGTGGCCGAGGCCTACGGAGCGGTGGGTATGCGGGTGACTGAGACCGATCAGGTCAAAGATGCTTTAAGGGAAGCCATGAAGGTGGGAGATCGTCCCGTCTTTATCGATTTCGTGGTGGAAAGGGAAGCCGATGTCTACCCCATGGTGGCCCCGGGAGAATCCCTCATTAATATGATCGGGGGTGACGAATAATGAAGCATACACTGGCGGTTACAGTCGACAATAAACCCGGGGTCCTGACCCGGGTGACCACCATGTTCCGCAGAAGGGGTTTCAATATCGATAGCCTCACCGTAGGGGCCACCGAGAATCCTACCATTTCACGGATGACGATCGTGGTGGAGGGCGACGACCAGATTATCGAGCAGGTCACCAAGCAGCTTTACAAACTGGTCAATGTGATTAAAATTGTGGATGTTACCAATGAACGGGCGGTAGAACGCGAATTAGTACTTATCAAAGTCAAGGCCGATGCCAGCGTGCGCGCTGAAGTCATGCAGATCGTGGAGATATTCCGCGCCCGCATCGTAGATATCGGCAAAAATAACTTAATTATTGAAGTAACCGGGGATTCCGCCAAAATTGACGCTATAGAAGAAGCCCTGCGGCCTTTCGGCATCTCCGAGCTGGTGCGTACCGGCAAGATCGCCATGCTGCGGGGGGGGTGCAAAGGATAAAAAAAGATATTTGGGTTATGCTGGTAGCAGATGCTGACCCCCGGTACAGCCGGGGGTAGACATAATAATAAGGAGGATGTTGACAATGGCTAAAATGTTTTATGATGCTGACGCCAACCTGGATCTGCTTAGAGGGAAAACCGTGGCTGTGATGGGTTTCGGTTCCCAGGGCCATGCCCAGGCTCAGAACCTGCATGAGAGTGGAGTCAACGTGGTGGTGGGGCTGCGCAAGCCCTTTGACGATTTTACCGAAGAAGAATGGAACAAAGTCATTGCCGCCGGAATTCAGCCTCTGACCGTTTCGGAAGCGGCTCAGGCAGCAGATATTATTCAGGTGCTTCTTCCTGACGAAACTCAGGCCAGGGTTTATAATGAACAGATTAAGCCCCACCTCACCGAAAGCAATGCCCTGGGCTTCTCGCACGGCTTTAACATTCATTTCGGCCAGATTGTTCCGCCTGCCTTTATCGATGTTTTCATGGTGGCCCCCAAAAGCCCGGGCCATCTAGTAAGAAGGATGTACACCAAAGGCGCCGGAGTACCGGGCTTGGTTGCCGTTCAGCAGGATTACAGCGGAAAAGCCAGAGACCTGGCCCTGGCCTATGCCTGTGGAATAGGCTGCACCCGGGCTGGCGTTATTGAAACCAGCTTTAAGGAAGAAACGGAAACCGATTTGTTCGGCGAACAGTGTGTACTTTGCGGCGGGGTGACCCAACTGGTCAAGACTGGATTCGAAACCCTGGTTGAAGCCGGTTACCAGCCGGAGATAGCCTATTTCGAATGCATGCATGAGCTAAAACTGATCGTGGATCTGATGTATGAAGGCGGCATGGGCTATATGCGTTATTCCATAAGTGATACCGCCGAATGGGGCGACTATACTAAAGGACCGGATGTCGTCGGCCCTGAAGCCCGCCAGGCTATGCAGCAGGCCTTAACAGACATTCAGGAAGGCCGTTTCGCCAAGAACTGGCTGCTGGAGAACCAGGTGGGCAGACCGCAGTTTAATGCCCTTAAACGCCGCAACCGTGAACACCTCATCGAAGAGGTGGGAGAAAAATTGCGGGCTATGATGCCCTGGCTGAAAGAGACCAAATAGAGGTTCAAATATTTATATAATCGGGGGGTGCAGGATGTCTGCCAAAGATCGTATTTACCTGTTTGACACTACGCTCCGGGATGGGGAGCAATCTCCGGGGGTGAGCCTGAATGTGGAGGAAAAGCTGGAGATAGCTCATCAGCTGGCCCGGCTGGGTGTCGATATTATCGAAGCCGGCTTTCCCATAGCTTCACCAGGCGACTTTGACGCGGTAAAGGCCATAGCCCGTGCGGTCAAAGGCGCGGTAATCGCCGGGTTGTGCCGTGCCAACCGGGAGGATATCGACAGGACCTGGGAGGCCGTTAAAGACGCCGAAACTCCCCGTATACATACTTTTCTGGCTACTTCTCCCATACATCTGAAATATAAGCTCAAGAAATCCCGGGAAGAGGTTCTGGTTCAAGCGGTTGAGGCCGTCAAGTATGCCAAGAAGTTTTGCCATGATGTGGAATTCTCCGCAGAAGACGCCTCCCGCAGCGATATGGATTTTCTGGCCCGGGTTACAGAGAACGTAATTGCCGCAGGCGCCACCGTTGTCAACCTCCCCGACACTGTAGGCTATGGCATCCCCGAGGAATTCGGGCGCTTCATTAAAGAGCTCATGAGCCGGGTGAAAAACGTGGATGAAGCCATTATCAGCGTTCATTGTCATGACGATTTGGGTCTGGCGGTGGCAAATTCCATGGCGGGAATCCTGAATGGGGCCCGCCAGGTGGAGTGTGCCGTGAACGGTATCGGGGAGAGGGCCGGAAATGCCGCCCTGGAAGAAATCATAATGGCCTTGTACACCCGCTATGATTACCTGAAAAAGACCACCGGGATCAATCATGGGGAGATTTATCGCACCAGTCGTTTGGTGAGCAGTTTGACCGGCATGCAGGTTCAGCCCAATAAGGCCATAGTGGGGAAAAATGCCTTTGCCCATGAGTCTGGTATCCATCAGGACGGCATGCTCAAGGAGAGAACTACTTATGAAATCATGAGCCCGGAATTGATCGGAGTAAGCCAGAGCCAGCTGGTTTTGGGCAAACACTCGGGGCGCCACGCCTTTAAAGAGCACATGGAATCTCTGGGCTACACTTTGAATGATGAGGAATTGGCCCGGGCTTTCAATGGTTTCAAGATAATCGCCGACAAAAAGAAACAGGTCACCAATGATGATCTGGAGGCTCTGGTCAAGGACAAAGTCTATGCTATTCCGGAAAGATTCAGCCTGGAATACCTGCATGTGGTCAGCGGCAGCACGGTATTGCCTACCGCCACCGTGAGTTTGAAAATCGAAGACAAGGTATTCGATGCCGCCGCTACCGGGGACGGCCCGGTAGACGCCGCCTGCCGGGCAGTGGATAAGATCACTGACCATTATGGCAAAATGCTGGACTATAAACTCAGCGCGGTGGGCGGGGGTAAAGACGCCCTGGGTGAAGTGGTGTCCCACATTCAAATTGACGGCAAGGTATATAATGGCCGGGGCCTCAGTACCGATATCATTGAAGCCAGTGTCAAATCATACATAAACGCTATAAACAAGCATTATTACGAGGTACAAAGACGAGATAAGGAAATCTAGCCTCCAGGAAAGGAAGACCTCAAGATATGGGAATGACGATAACACAAAAGATCCTGGCTGACCATGCCGGAAAAAAGGCGGTGGAAGCGGGTGAACTGATCAACTGCCGGGTCGATGTCGTCCTGGGCAATGACGTCACTGCTCCGGTGGCTATTTCCGAATTTGAAAAGCTGGGAAAAGAAGAAGTATATGACCGGGAAAAGATTGTGCTGGTTCCCGACCACTTCGCACCCAACAAGGATATTAAATCCGCCGAGCAGTGCAAAATCATGCGTGAATTCGCCCGGGCCAAAGGGATAAAAAATTACTTTGAAATCGGGCAGATGGGTATTGAGCATTGCCTGCTGCCGGAGCAGGGCCTGGTGCTGCCCGGCGATGTCATAATCGGAGCCGACTCGCACACCTGCACCTACGGCGCCCTAGGCGCATTCGCGACCGGAGTGGGATCCACTGATATGGCTGCGGCCATGGCCACCGGGGAAGCCTGGTTTAAAGTGCCGGAAACAATCAAATTCGTATATTATGGCAAGCTTCCCGCCTGGGTGGGAGGCAAGGACTTGATCCTCCACACCATAGGGGATATCGGTGTGGACGGGGCCCGCTATATGGCTATGGAGTTCTGCGGTGAGGCCATCTCCTCATTATCAATGGACAACCGTTTTACGATGGCCAACATGGCTATTGAAGCAGGCGGGAAAAATGGCATCATCGTCCCGGACGACGTCACTGCGGAATATATAAAAAACCGGGCCCGGCGGCCTTACCGCTTCTATCAGTCTGACGACGACGCCCTTTATTATGAGATAAGGGAATATGACGTTTCCGCCCTGGAACCGGTAGTGGCTTTTCCGCATCTGCCTGAGAACACCAGAAAAGTAAGCGAGGCCCAGGGAGTGAAAATTGATCAGGTAGTGATCGGGTCATGCACCAACGGGCGTCTGGAAGACCTGGAGATCGCGGCCCGAATCTTGAAAGGCAAAAAAGTGCATCCTGAAATGCGGGTCATCGTCTTTCCGGGTACGCAGCAGATTCTGTTGGAAGCGATGCGCCGCGGTTATATCGAGACCTTTATCGAAGCCGGAGCTGTTGTCAGCACACCTACCTGCGGACCGTGCCTGGGAGGCCATATGGGAATTCTTGCTAAAGGGGAGCGCGCCCTGGCAACCACCAACCGCAACTTCGTAGGCCGCATGGGGCACCCTCAGAGTGAGGTATATCTGGCCAGTCCGGCGGTTGCTGCAGCCAGCGCCATCACCGGGGAAATAACCCCGCCCTGGCAAGTCTGATCTGTTTCAACTCAACAGGAAGATAACAAAAGAGGTGTGACAAATGAAATATACAGGCAAGATTTATAAATTCGGCCCTGATGTGGATACCGATGCCATCATTCCGGCCAGATACCTGAATACTTTCGATCCGCTGGAACTGGCCCAACACTGTATGGAAGACGCTGATCCCACCTTTCCGTCCAAGGTGAAGCCCGGTGATATAATCGTTGCCGACAAAAACTTCGGATGCGGCAGTTCCCGTGAGCATGCCCCTATCGCCATCAAGGGAGCCGGGGTCTCCTGTGTGGTGGCCCGCTCTTTTGCGCGTATATTTTATCGCAACAGCATCAATATCGGGCTGCCTATTTTGGAATGCGAGGAAGCCTTTGATGGAATGGAGGAGGGAGACCAGATCGAAGTGGATCTGGAAACCGGCCACATCACCAATTTAAGAAGCGGCATCTCTTATCAAGCCCAGCCTTTCCCGCCCTTCATGCAGGAGATTATGGCCCAAGGCGGCCTCATCAATTACGTAAAAGAGAAAGCCCGAACTGAGTAATTATCGATTTAGTCTGTAGATGATACATGAAAGGAACGGATCTGAATGTATAGAATAGCGGTTTTGCCCGGTGACGGCATCGGAGTGGAAATTGTTCCCCAGGCGGTTAAGACCCTGGAAGCCGTCGCGGCTCGTTATGGTCACCAGTTTGAATTTAAAGAAGCCCTGGTGGGAGGGGCCGCCTATGATGCCGTCGGCCATCCCCTGCCGGCGGAGACCCTGGCCTTGTGCAAGTCTTCTGATGCGGTTCTCCTGGGGGCTATCGGGGGGCCTAAATGGGATCAGCTGCCTGTTGAACTGCGCCCGGAGATCGGGGCGTTATTGCCCTTGCGCAAGGAACTGGAACTGTTCGCCAACCTCAGGCCCTGCATCCTTTTCCCCGGTCTGCTGCAGGCTTCTACATTAAAGGAGGAGGTCATCAGTGGGGTCGATATCCTGGTGATCCGTGAACTCACCGGCGGTTTGTATTTCGGGGAAAAGAAACGCGAAATGACTGCCGATGGCGGCCAGCAGGCTACCGACATCCTCACTTATTCCACTTATGAGATCGAACGCATCGTCAGATTCGCTTATCAGGCGGCCCGGCAGCGCCGGGGGCAGTTGTGTTCGGTGGATAAAGCCAATGTATTGGAATCATCCCGCCTGTGGCGGGAGGTGGTAAGCCAGTTGGCCCGGGAGTATCCGGATGTGGAAACCACCCATATGTACGTAGATAATTGCTCTATGCAGTTAATCCGTTATCCCCGTCAGTTTGACGTCATTGTCACCGAGAATATGTTTGGGGACATTTTAACTGACGAAGCATCCATGCTGACCGGTTCCATCGGGATGCTTCCCAGCGCGTCGATTGGCGGAGCGGTGGGACTTTATGAACCTTCTCACGGCAGCGCGCCGGATATAGCCGGACAGAACAAGGCTAATCCTTTGGCCACCATACTTTCAGCCGCTATGATGCTGCGTTACTCATTCGGTCTTGCTGAAGAGGCTCAGACTGTGGAAGCCGCGGTGCGCAGCGTGTTGCAGGACGGCTACCGCACTCCCGACTTAATTCAGGCCAGCCTGAATGATGCCGGAATCAAAGCAGCCGACACCGTAACCATGGGCGACCTGGTCGCAGAGCGTATCACTGCTCAATAATAAGTAATGGAATATTTGATGAGGAGGATTTTGAAATTGGGGATAAAACGCGGGTAGCCGTATATGACACCACCTTGAGGGACGGCGCTCAGGGGGAAGGCATCTCCCTTACCGTCGATGACAAGTTAAAGATCGCTGCCAAGCTGGACTATCTGGGCATTGCTTATATCGAAGGCGGCTGGCCGGTAAGCAATCCCAAGGATATGGAGTTTTTCAGCCGTATCCAGGAGATCAAGCTCAATAATTCGAGAATTACAGCTTTCAGCGCCACCCGCAAGCCCGGCGTGGCCGTAACCTCGGACAATAACATCAAAGCGGTTTTGGACTCAGGGGTCAAAACCGCGACTATTTTCGGCAAAACCTGGGATTTCCACGTTATCAAAGCATTGGAAACCAGTTTGGACGAAAACCTCAATATGATCAGGGACAGTATTGGCTACCTGGCCAGCCAGGGCCTGGAAGTCATATTTGACGCCGAGCATTTTTTTGATGGATACAAGGATAATCGTGATTACGCGCTGCAGGTCCTGGAAAGAGCGGCCCAGGCCGGGGCGGTATGCCTGGTGTTGTGCGACACCAACGGGGGCACCATGCCCTGGGAAACCAGCTTGATTGTAGAAGACGTCAGGCAGCACTTCGATATACCTCTGGGGATTCATGTGCATAACGACTCGGGTCTGGCGGCAGCCAACACCCTTATGGCAGTGAAAGCCGGGGCGTCCCACGTTCAGGGGACTATTAACGGCTACGGGGAGCGCTGCGGAAATGTGGACCTGTGTACGGTAATACCCAGCCTGGAGCTTAAAATGGGTTATCGTGCCGTCCCGGCAGGAAACCTGAGAAGATTGACGGAAGTATCGCGTTATATCAGTGAGATTGCCAATATGCCTCATCATAACGATCAGCCCTATGTAGGACACGGGGCCTTTGCGCATAAAGGGGGCATTCATGTCAGCGCCATGTTAAAGGATACCCTGACCTACGAGCACGTCAATCCCGAGGATATTGGCAACCATCGCCGGGTTCTGGTTTCCGAGCTTTCTGGTTTATCCAACCTGTTGTATAAAGCCAAAGAATTCAATATCGATGTCAATGCTTACGACAGTGAAACCCGCAAGGTGATCCGGCAGATTAAAGAACTTGAAAACCAGGGTTTCCAGTATGAAGGCGCGGACGCCTCTCTGGAGCTGTTATTGCGCAAAGCTTTCAGCCAATTCACCGACTATTTCCAGTTAAAAAACCTCAAAGTCATCCTAGAGAAAAATGAGGAAGACCAAACCACCTCTGAAGCGATGGTTAAGATTGAAGTCGGCAGTCAGGTTTACCACACCGCAGCCGACGGGGACGGCCCGGTCAACGCCCTCGATAATGCCCTGCGCAAAGCATTGAACGAGGTTTATCCGGCTATCAAAGATATGCACCTGACCGATTACAAAGTCAGGGTATTGGATGGCAGTGAGGCTACTGCAGCCAGGGTCCGGGTTCTGATAGAAACCGCAGACGGCACTGATAAGTGGAGTACGGTGGGAGTGTCGGAAAACATAATCGAAGCTTCCTTTCAAGCCCTGGTTGACAGCATCAACTACATGCTGTTAAAGCGGGGAAAATAATAAGCCTGGTCATTCAACTAGGGGTGTCGGGGGGACGGGGTTGTTG
>NZ_DCEA01000036.1:14111-26435 GCF_002316705.1 Syntrophomonas sp. UBA1041 | reverse complement strand
TTTCACACATTCTGCCGTCCCCCCGACACCCCTATTGATGAGGCTGTTTCAAAAGGGGCAGCCTCCAAAATTGCAGGCTCAGATACCAGATGGTATAGTTAATACAACAGGGAAATAATAACCATTCAGGGGGTGCTAAAGTGAAGGCAATGATAATGGCAGCAGGAGTTGGGTCGCGTTTAATGCCCCTGACCATGCATGTTCCCAAACCGATGATACCGGTGGCCAACCGGCCTTTAATGGATAATATTGTATGCTGGCTCAAAGAGCAGGGCTTCGATTCTCTGATCTGTAATCTTCATTATCACCCCAAAGCCATTCGCGGCTATTTCGGCGACGGCCGCGACTGGGGTGTCAACCTGGATTATTCGCTGGAGCATGAATTGCTGGGAACCGCCGGCGGGGTGAAAAACTGCGAATGGTTTCTAGACGATTCATTTGCGGTAGTAAGCGGCGATGCCCTTACCGATATCGAACTGCAGCAGATGATGCAATTCCATAAAAAACAGGGAGCCCTGGCCACCATTGCCTTAAAAGCGGTGCAGGAAGTGGAGCAGTTCGGCATCGTGGTAACCGATGACGGCCATCGTATTGAGCGTTTTCAGGAAAAACCCAGGCCGGAAGAAGCCTGCAGCCGATTGGCCAATACCGGCATTTATATCTTTGAACCCGAGATATTCAAGTACATCCCACCGCGTCAGTTTTATGATTTCGGGAAACAGCTTTTTCCTCATCTGGTCAAAATAAAAGCGCCTTTCTTCGGTATGCCGGTTTCCAATTACTGGTGCGACATCGGCAGCATCAGCAGCTATAAAGAGGCCCAGGTGGATGCACTGGTGGGGCGTGTTGCCATGTCATTGCCGGGACAGGTTGTTGCCATGAATAATGGAGCCCAGGTACTGCTGGGCAAGAATGTGTCTATCGGTGACGGGGTCAACTGGCAGGGTATAAATGTGGTGGGGGACGGCTGTGTTATCGAAGATGGCGTTACCTTCTGCAATTCGGTGCTATGGAAAGACACCGTCATAGGCAGGGATAGCCGCATTGAAGAAGCTCTGCTGGGCAGCAACTGTGTTTTGGGCGCCAAGGTTTGGATCGCTCCGGGTGCCATTATAAATAGCGGCTGTGAGTTTGCCGATGGGATGCAGGTACCGGCTAACGCCAAGGTGTTCAATTCGATCGGCTCCGACCTGCAGCTGGAACAGGGCTGACAAAAGGACAGGCAAACCCCGAATCCAGCCAACCAGAGGGATACCCTTGCCGGTATCCCAGACCGTCGACAAAAGCGAATAACTGCGTTGTCCAATAGGTCCGCTCAATCAACGTACTATTTGTACGCCTCAATCTCGGGCCTATTGAGCGCCTTGCTCTTCGCTTCCGTCGCTTGCTCTGCACAGCTGGTTGACTTTGTCAACAAGCTGAGGGACACCCTTGCGGGTGTCCCTGCGAAATCCTGGGTTCAAGGTTTGATAATAATGGCTATACTTCCAGAAGTTCCTTAAAACTCTCATCCAGCTGATCCAAACTGTAACTTTCTACCAGCTCCAGATCGGAATCCTCGATGGGGGACAAATTGATGATCTTATAACCCCCGGCTTCTCTGATCAAAAAGGCTACTTCCTTTTGCACCGGCTGTTCCTGCTGCATTACCTGATATACTACCAGGGCGCTGTATTCCCCGGTTTTGGTGTATTCTTTTAAAACCTCGACTGACACGTCTTGTTCGGTGGGCTGGTTCTCTTCCAGGCTTTTAAGCATAGCTGCGGTTTCCTGCTCGATCTCAGCCCGGTTCTGCATCAGTTCGGCTGAGCTCATATCACGATATTGAGGCAGGTAATTAAGCGACCAAAACACACTCAAGTCATGGGCGACGGTTTCATAATCCCGGTCAAAATAGGCCTGATAAAAATGATCCACGGTTTTATCCGGAGAAGAAACATCAACAAAGGCCGCATAATAATACATTCCCGCCATTATTGCTACAATAAGTACAGGCAATAATTTCGGCACACCGGTTCTTGCCGGGTTAGTCTGATTCAAAGTGGGCACCTCCCGAAAATCATTAAGTTGATTGTAACACTTTTGTTCATCTGAAAACAATTTGTATTTTCTCGAAAAATCCGCTGTTGCAGGCCATTATCAAACAGCACAAGCAGCTAGGAGGCTAAAATGAAAAGGGTAGTGGTAGTTGGAGGAGGGCCTGCCGGGATGATGGCAGCCATCAGTGCTGCCGCCGGCGGGGCCAGGGTAAAGCTATTGGAAAAGAAATCCGCTCTGGGTAAAAAACTGGAGATTACCGGCAAAGGCCGCTGCAATCTGACCAATTCGCGTCAGGTCGGTGAGTTTATCGCACAGTACCCGGGCAATGGCCGTTTTTTATATAGCGCATTACATCAATTCAGCAATCAGGATTTGATAGACTTCTTTGAAGGGCGGGGCGTAAAAACCAAGATAGAGAGAGGGCAGCGGGTTTTTCCCGCATCCGACCAGGCGGCGGATATCGTGCAAGCCTTGCACCACAGCCTCATGGAGCATGGGGTGGAAGTAATCAAGCCCTGCCGGGTCAGCGATATAGTGATAGAAGAGAGCAGGGTACTGGGGGTGAAAACCGACCAGGGCTGCATAGAAGGGGATGCTGTCATCATCGCCACCGGAGGCCTGTCGTACCCGGGAACAGGTTCAACCGGGGATGGCTATCAGTGGGCCGCAAAGGCTGGTCATAGTATAATAACCCCCCGCCCGGGATTGGTGCCTTTGGAGGCCGCAGAAACCTGGGTGAAGCAATGTCAGGGTCTCAGTCTCAAAAACGTGCAGGCCACAGCTTATGATGAAGAGGGCAGGATGATCAATCAAGAGTGCGGCGAAATGCTGTTTACCCATTTCGGGGTTTCAGGTCCCATCATTCTCACCATGAGCAGTGATATCGCCAGGTTGCTGAGCGATGAAGGTAAAAAGGTCACTCTCCATATCGATCTAAAGCCGGCCTTATCTCCGGAAAAACTGGATGAGCGGCTGCAGCGGGACTTGGAGCTCTATTCGCGCAAACAGTTCAAAAATGCCCTGATCGATCTTTTGCCCCGGCTCTTGATCCCGGTTATAGTGAGCCTGTCAGGGATCGACGCCCATAAGCCGTGCCATCAGGTCACCAGAACGGAACGCTTGAGGCTGTTGGATATTTTGAAGAAGCTGCCTTTAACCATCAGCGCAACCCGACCCATCAAAGAGGCTATTGTCACCAGAGGGGGAGTGGATGTAGCAGCGGTGGATCCACGCACCATGCAGTCCAAGCTCGCCCTTGACCTGTTTTTTGCCGGGGAGATCCTGGACATTGACGGCTATACCGGGGGGTTCAACCTGCAGGCGGCGTTCTCTACGGGTTTCGTGGCCGGCAAGTATGCAGCCCGTTATGCAGTCGATTCAACACATTGACGATACAGAGGCAGTCTGTTATCATTACCTAGTGAAATATATTACAAAATGGGGGCTTTATGTCATGAGTGGGCCGCAAGGCACTTATAATGGTTCATCCGGTTACATAGTATCTGATGAATTGAGAAACAGCGTAAATATTGCCATAGCATTACAGAAACCGTTGCTGATAAAAGGGGAGCCAGGCACCGGCAAGACCATGCTGGCGCAGAGCATAGCCGACTCTCTGCAGATGGAGCTTATCATATGGAACATCAAGTCAACTACCAAAGCCCAGGATGGTCTATATGTTTACGATACTGTCCAGCGGCTCTATGACAGTCAGTTCGGTGAGCATGACGTGTCCGACATCAAACGCTACATTAAGATGGGCAAACTGGGGGAGGCTTTTCTTTCACCTTTGCCGGTGGTGCTCTTGATAGACGAAATCGATAAAGCTGATCTGGAATTCCCCAATGATCTTTTATGGGAACTTGACCAAATGAGTTTTTACATCCCGGAAACGCGTGAAACGGTAAAAGCCCGGCATCGCCCCATTGTGATCATCACCAGCAACGCTGAGAAGGAATTGCCTGATGCCTTTTTGCGCCGCTGTATTTTCCATTACATAGATTTTCCCAATGCGGAAGCCATGGAAAAGATTGTGGCGGTTCACCACCCCAATTTGGAGCGAAAACTGCTGGAGCAGGCCATGGAGTCTTTTTACGCGCTGCGCAGCCTACCCAATATGCAAAAACGCCCCAGTACCAGCGAATTGATCGACTGGCTTCAAGCTCTGGTGGTCGGCGGCGTGTCGCCCGCTCGAATTAAAAAAGAACTGCCTTTTTTGGGTGTCTTGCTGAAAAAGAATGAAGACCTGGATATGATCCTGCAGCAACTGTCCGGTAAAACCCAAACTCGCAATGCCATGGGACGCTACCGCTAAAAGCGCCTTCAGGAGGATTTGATGTTTACCCGTTTTTATTATGAGTTGAAAAACCAGGGGCTGCCGGTTTCCATGAAGGAGTGGGACGCCCTTCTTGAAGCCCTGGAGGCCGATTTGTGCGGCTCCAGTCTTATCGGATTCTATCATCTGTGCCGGGCCGTCCTGGTGAAGAGCGAAGCCCACTACGATCGTTTTGATCTGGCCTTCGCCCGCTTTTTCGAAGGGGTGGAAACCCCGGAAGGTCTGCCCGATAAGATCTGGGAATGGCTGGATAAAGAGCTGCCCGCCCGGGGGATTACCGAAGAAATGCGGCGCAATCACCGGCAGTTGGATCTGGATGAATTGAGGCGAATGCTGGAAGAGCGCCTCAAGGAGCAGCAGGAAGAACACCACGGCGGCAGCTACTGGATTGGCACCGGCGGCACTTCTCCTTTTGGACACTCGGGTTACCATCCGGGAGGCATAAGGGTCGGCGGTCAATCCAATAACCTTTCTGCGGTTAAAGTAGCGGGAATGCGCCGTTTCCAGGAGTTCCGCTCTGATGAGACCCTGGGTGTCAGGCAATTCCAGGTGGCTTTGCGCAAGCTGCGGCAGTTTACCTCCCGGCTGGATGGCGCAAAAACCGTATTGGATTTAGACGGTACAATCGATAAGACCTGTCAGAATGCGGGCCGGTTGGAACTGGTATGGGAGCGCCCCCGCGAGAACAGCATCAAGGTACTGCTGCTGATGGATGCCGGGGGTTCAATGCTATCTTACAGCCGCTTGTGCAATCAGCTGTTTACCGCGGTGCATCGCTCCAGCCATTTTAAAGACTTGAAAGTTTTTTATTTTCACAACTGCATATACGATTGGTTGTATCATTCCCCTGAATGCCGCAAGAACGATTACACTGACACCGCGTATATCCTCAACAACCTGGGTGAGGACTACCGGACCATCATCGTGGGTGATGCCAGCATGGCTCCCTATGAATTGATGCGCTCGGGCGGGGTCATTGACTGGGATCTTTACAACGACAGAGCCGGACTGGAATGGCTGCGCGATCTGCGCCGGCATTTTGAATATTCGGTCTGGCTCAATCCGATACCGCAAAAGTACTGGGATTGGGTGGAAGGTTCATTTACTATAAAAAAGATCAGTGAAATCTTCCCCATGCAGGAACTGACCATCGACGGGCTGGAAAAGGCCATATCCGCTCTGAGGAGTCGCCAGCGCATGGCTAAAGCCACTTAAAACAATATGAATCGATTATGTCGTATAACCTGGGCCCTCCCTTATGGGAGGGTTATTTTCGCCGCGGGCCCGGCTAAGCACGCATTATCCATTCTCGCTGCTCCGTTCGAAAACTTGATGGAGACGGTTGCTGGCTTGCGCACTACTAGCGCGAGTTAACAACCGTATCTCTTGGTCCAATCAGTTTTAAAATCCATAAACACAATATAATTAAAAAAATATGTGGGATAGAAAAAGCCCAATGAGCAACGAAATTGTCAGAAAATGCCGGAGGATAATCGGTAATTTCGCCGCTATGGAATATAAACCAGAGTATTATCGGAGGTATTTGAATAACCGTGCCTATATAAAGGAGCAATCGTGTTCCGATGCCATGAGTCGTAAAAAACGCAAGAATAAGTAATGACGCTCCTAAACCCTCACTGAAATATCCCCATAGCTCTACCTCTGATTCTAAAGGACCATACAACTCGTGAGCATAGCTATATCCCAGCAGGATGCTGCCAATAGCCAATAAAATCATTAAGATACTTTTTCGATTGCGCATATTAACCCCCATTATCTCCCTCTATATGCTATCATTTCATGACATCCTTTTCTGATATACGAATTAATAATATAGATCATTTCAAGTTCTGATATACGAATTAATAATATAGATCATTTCAAGGCCAATCGTGCGCGCCTTTTTTGTTACCGGTTACGTTTTGCGGTTCTGTCATGATATACAATCAGAGTAATTGTATTTAATATTATGGTAACAATGAGAAGAACTGCTGCAGCCAATGCTACAGCAGCGCTCACCGGCCTAGTTTGAAAAATCCCTTGCTTGATGGCTTGATTGTGATATATTGAGACATATCATTGAAAGGTGTGGCATGGTTGACAATCCTTTTGGGCATACTGGCCTCTTTAATACTCGCTACTTATAGTATCTATTTTCTTAAGATTATCAGGGGTTATCCCCAGGAATTTGAGCTGGAATTATTGGATGCCCTGCAAAACTGGCTGCAGGAAAGCAATACTAAAGCTCTGTGGATACTCCTGTGGGCTTCGGTTTTGTTTGAAGTGGTCTATTTCAGCCTGGTGTTCCTGGCCGTTTCCAACCCCGTCACCCTGGCTTTGACAGGGTTAATAATAGTAATAGAAATGTGGCATCTTAGTGTGGTATTTGTGAACTTTCGGAACTTTTTTGGCGGCCGCATCACTTGCGCCGGGATTTTTAACTGGAAGTTGGAGCGCATCAGTGCGATGGGATTTTTTACCCATTCTTTGATCGTGCTCCTTACTCTGCTCTTCTTAACCTAGTTGTGCTTTTCAGGAGGAATGTTGGTGTATACCCAATATCGTCTTTATTTGTCCAGTTTGGCCATATACCGCAATATTTTGCATGACCCTGCCCTGACCGCCCTTCAGGCCTGGCTGGAGAGCAATGTTCGTCAAGATCTGGATTATGTGGAAATATGTAATCGCTATCACCAATTTTGTTTTGAGTTATTGCGTACGGAACGCTGTTTTTCCTGCCACCTGCAGAACCTTATATTAGAGGATGACAACGTTTTCAGCAGAACTGCAGAAAAGCAGGGCGAAATTGGACCGGAGTTGAGGCAGTCAGCAGCGCGGGATCTGGACTTGCTGCAGAGAGTAACGGGTCTGGACTTTGCAGAACTGGCGCCGCAATCCGTATGTACCATGGTCATGAACGGCCGTGGCTGCAAAGGTCTTGAACACGATAGAGCCCTCCTTGAGGGTTCTGATTGGGCACTGCAAATTGATCAATTGATTGAACACTACCGTGCTAATTCCCGGGGGATTATGGCGCGCTACCAGGCCCTGCGCTGGGACGCGGAATCTGGTCTGGCAGGAATTGCCCATCCACACCTGCCCAGATTGCAGGACCTGATTGGGTACGAATATCAAAAAAAGATGCTGTGTTTCAATACGGAAAAATTTCTGGGCGGTTTACCCGCCAACAATGTGTTGCTTTACGGCGGCAGCGGAACCGGCAAATCGACCATGATCAAGGCCCTGCTGGAGCACTATCGGGGCAAGCCCCTGCGCATGGTGGAGGTACACCGTGACAGCCTGCCCAGCCTGCATCACCTGGCTGAAATACTAAGCGGCTACAACCTTAAATTCGTTTTATTTATTGATGATTTGTCATTTGAAGATTACGAAACCGAATATAAAGGCTTGAAAGCGGTTTTGGAGGGAAGTCTGCAGGGACAGACCGGAAATATGCTGATTTACGCCACTTCTAACCGGCGTCATCTGGTCAAGGAGTTTTTCCATGACCGGGATCATCTGGATGATGAGATCCATGTTCATGACACCCAGCAGGAGAAGATTTCTCTGGCGGACCGCTTCGGATTGACCTTGTCTTTTGCGGCCCCCAACCAGGAGGAGTACCTGGCTATCGTGCAAGGTCTGGCTCAAAGACAAGGATTGGATATAGGTGCTGAATTGCTGCGGCGCCAAGCCCTGCAATGGGAACGCGGCAAACACGGTCCGTCAGGACGGACAGCCCGGCAGTTCATAAACCATATAGCGGGGCAAGTTGGAGAGCCGGGGCGGCTTAGGGAATTTTAAGTAATGTTAGGAAGTGGATCAACTTGACGGAAGGCTATAATCGCCTGCGCTGGGGATTGATGGAAATCGTTCTGGTTTATGGCGGGGTTCTTCTCATAGCCAACTTGGTGGGAGCGTACAGCATGCACTCCTGGTGGCTGGAAGGAAAGCCGCTGGTTCAGTTTTCCCTGGTGGCCGGGGTTCAATTTCTGGCGACCATAGGCCTGGTCTTGGTTTTCACCATAGGGAAAAAGGCTTCCTGGGCGGAATTAGGATTGCGTCCGGCTTCCCTCCGGGATATACTCATTTATGGGTGTGGAACCGGGCTGGTGCTCCTGTTATTCATGCTGGTTGTGAGCTGGCCCCTGAGCCGCCTTATGCCTGATATTTCGCCGCAGCTGTATGAGACCATGCTGCGTAATGCAGGCCATGGCGCCTCTTTTGTGTTATTATTTTTTATGGGGGCGGTTCTGGCTCCTGTATCAGAAGAGTTGTTTTACCGGGCTATGATTTATCCTTTCCTGCGCAATGCACTGGGCCCGGTATGGGGCATTTTATTGGCTGGGTTGGTATTTGGACTGGCCCACTGGGATGTATGGAGAACCATCCCGCTGGCTATTGGAGGCCTGGTTTTATGTTATGTTTATGAGAGGACCGGGAGTATATATGTGCCCATGGTTGCCCACGGGGTATGGAACGGCGTTATGTCGCTCCTGGTCTTGCTTAAGATACAGATATAAAGACAGATATAAGATTTGGAGAGAAGGGTGAGATTATGCCAATATATGAATACCGTTGCCAGGAATGTGGGATATTCGAAAAAATGCAAAAGATTTCTGACCAGCCTCTTAAAAACTGCCCTACTTGTAAAGGCGAAGTAGAGAGACTGGTGAGCCGTGATATAGGGATAGCTTTCAAGGGGCCGGGCTTTTACAAAACTGATCACGGCACCCTCAAAGACCGGGCCAGAAGCATTAACAAAGAACGGCAAAAAGATAATGAAGCCATTCTGGATAAAGATGTCAAATCCTACGTTAAACAGTCGGAGGAGACCACTAAGAAGATTCAGGAGGCTTGATAAAGGCGCTTTAGAGTACCTGCAGGCTGCCAGCCAGCAGTAGCGGGTCCGGGTTCTATTCTGAAAGAGCCTCCCAGGGGAACTGAAATAAACTGAGATGGGTGATGGATACTATGGATTCTCGAATTGTCAATGTGGTGGAACAGGCGGTCTGGGACTTGATGAGACGGGTTTTGGAGGAGAAACACGGTATCTGTACCTGCCCCAAATGCCAGGCCGATATTGCCGCCCTGGCTCTTAACAACCTTAAACCGCGCTATGTCACCAGCGCAAAAGGGGAAGCATTGGCCCGGGCCGACAGCCTGGACCAAACCACTTATATTGCGGTTTTGGTGGCTCTGGCCAAAGCCATTGAACAGGTTGCCCCCAATCCCCGTCATGAAGTGAGTCCCGGCCAATGAGAGAACCGATAATTATCTACACCGACGGGGCTTGTTCCGGCAACCCCGGGCCTGGAGGATGGGGCGCAGTTCTCATCTATGGCGAAAACATCAAAGAGCTGTCCGGAGGAGAACCTGACACCACCAATCAGCGCATGGAACTCACCGCCGTGATCAAGTCTCTCCAAGCCTTAAAAGTGACGGGATGGGAGGTTGTAGTCCATTCGGACAGCGCTTATATCGTCAACGCGATACAGCAGCACTGGCTGGATAAATGGCAGGCCAACGGCTGGCAGAACAGCAAGAAGGAGGCCGTGGCCAATCAGGACCTGTGGAGGCAGCTCTTAGATTTGATGAAGAAGAACCGGGTTGCTTTTACCAAAGTGGCCGGCCACAGTGGAGATGTGTGGAACGAACGCTGTGACCAGTTGGCCCGCCAGGCAATAAAAGCCATGACAACCTGACCGCTGTAAAATGGATATGAAGGAAGATCGGTTTGGCCCAGGTACAGGTTTACTATTGCAACAATCCGCATAATGAGGGCATAGCTCTCCATATAGACTCCAATGCCAACCTGAATGATCTCCTGGCTGCCTGGCAGCCGTTGTGCGATGAATCTGCCTATGGCAAAAAATACGCTTCCGACCCGAAACAGTCCTGCCGGGCCTGCACCCACAATTGCTGCGATACCGCCTATGTGATTCCCGATCTGATTGCTTTCAAGAAGATGGCCGGGCACCTGGGATGCGACTTTGAATTCCTGGTTGACAACTATTTTCAGCCCGAAAAAAGACGTATCGGCTTGCTGCGCATGCTTCCCAATCCTTGTGTTTTTCTAAAAGACAAGCTTTGCAGCATTTACCCCATACGTTCATTGATTTGCCGTTTCTACCTTTGTGCGACCCTGCGGGGGGACGCCGAACAGCTTATTTACCATATCAGCAGCCTGGGCATGGCGGCAACCCATGTATTTGCCAGGCAGCAGGGGGTCCTGGGGGAAAAACGGGGTGCGACGAGCAGTATGGATCGTTTGTTCCTGGAGTTGTTCGAGAAATATGCTTCAGATCCCCTCTTGCAGTATTTTCTCAGTGCAGAGGAGTATGAAGACATCCCTTTACATCCTTTTATTGAACTATCGGGCTGATCAGCAAAATCAATCATAACGGCTCCCCGCGCATCACTTGCGGGGAGCTCCGGTTTCGACGCAAGTAGGGGACGGTTTTTGACTTGAGCGCTTGCGCGCAAGCCAAGAATCGTCCCCACCCGTCAAGACCAGAAATCGCTCCCGGCTACTGATAGATCTGAGTCATCTGCGCCTGCGGATAGTAATGCGCTACAATATCACGGGCAGTTTTGCCCTGCTCAGCCATGAGACTGGCTCCCCATTGATCCATGCCAACCCCGTGGCCCCAACCGGTGCCGGTGAAGACGATATAATTGCCCTGGGCTTTGATACTGCTGATTTGAGTCGAGTACAATTTATCAAAACCGATCTTTTCCCTTAAATCAACCGCGTTTACCGTGGCCTGACCGGCCTTTACAGTCATTACCCTTCCGGAAGGACCGGTTTGGCCGATACTGATGTCATCGAGGTTGCCGGCTTCAGTGCCCATTATTTCTTTCACGGTGCTGCGCGGCACTTTCACTGTCCAGGCCTTATATTTTTCAGGGGCCTTGGTTATTCCGTCGGTAGCAACCGGCACCAGATAAGGGGCTTTTTCAGCCAGTTTGGGGAAGCCTTCCTCGATGCTGGCGGTTGTGCCGTTGGAGGCTGAATGGAACAGCGCGTAAACGAATTTGCCATTATTGGTCAAAACCATCCCCCGGGTTTCTTCGACGGCTTTGGAGATATTATCGTTGACGGCTTTTTCATCGTAGGCCTGAAACTCGGTGTGGTCGTCGCTGGCATCGGTGTTGTGCTTGCCGCGGGTGCCGTTTTCATACTCTAACAAGGCCAGAGTATTAGTGCGGGCGATGATGGCCTGTGCCTTTAAGGCCTCCATCGGAAACTTGGGACCGATCTCGCCTGCTACCACGCCTTTCAGGTATTGTTCCAGCTGCAGATTCTGAACCTTGCCGGTGTCGCTGCGATACAGGCTGATAGCAGGTTCTGCACTGTATTTCTGAACTTCAGGGGCCAACTGCCCTGGTTGATTTGGCTTTTTGGCAGCTTGCTGACAGCCGCTCAGGGCCAATAACAGGCCAAACAGCAGCATGATGGCCAGGATGTTACTTGACTTGGATCTGGGCAAATGAATCCCTCCTTTTTTCAGTAGTTTTTCCAGCCTGACTGCTGCTATTACTGGGAAACAAAGGGTTATAATAGTATCAATTACCACGTCATTCAGGCGAAAGTAGGATAGCATATGCATATTGTCCTGATTGAACCGGAAATACCGCAGAATACCGGTAATATTGCCCGAACCTGCGCCTTGACCGGCACCGACCTGCACCTGGTAAAACCGCTGGGTTTTTCCCTGGCGGACCGTTATCTTAAACGGGCCGGGTTAGATTATTGGGATGAGGTGAAAGTAACGGTGTGGGATTCATTCGAAGAGATAAAGGCTGCCTATAAAGAAGCCGGTTTCTACCTGGCTACCACCAAGGCGAGGCGGATTTATACCGAGGTTTGTTATCGACCCCATGATTTTTTGGTACTGGGACGTGAAACCAGAGGACTGCCGCCGGCTATGCTGCAGGAGTATGGG
>NZ_DCEA01000036.1:10954-13885 GCF_002316705.1 Syntrophomonas sp. UBA1041 | reverse complement strand
CGAGGCCTTGCGCCAGCAGGGCTTTCCTCAGCTAAAGTAGCGGTAAGCTCAGAAAAAGCAAAAAACCCGCGAACGGGTTTTTCATTGTCATGGCATTGCTGGGTTAGCCCTCTTCCGGCTGCGGTGCATCCACCGGGCATATATCAGCACATGATCCACAATCAGTGCATAAATCGGGGTCTATGATATATTTGTCTTCCCCTTCACTAATCGCATCCACCGGGCATTCATCTACGCACACCCCGCATGAAATACAGTCGTCATTAATGCTGTAGGCCACTGAGTTCGCCTCCTTTGCTCCATTTGCACTAATATGAATTATAATGAACGCCTTTTTTCTTGTCAATTTGCTAATATTAATTCTCGACACGGTACGACTAGAGGGAAATAACCCGAATTTCTTAATATCTGCTTCTAATTTCTTTATTAGGTCCTTTCAAGAGCCTGTGGATATATTATAATAAAAAGCAATATATGGATGTTTGTGCTATACAAATGCCGATAAAAATAGGTGATAAGATGAAATGCGTGGTTCTCGCCAATGGCGAATACGGACCTTTAGAAAGATATAGCAGTGTGGTACTGGATAGCGATTTAATCATCTGCGCCGATGGAGGGGCTAATTACGCTTATGAAATGGGCCTGATACCGGCATACATCGTGGGCGATATGGATTCCATCAAGCCAGAGGTAAAGGAGTTCTTTGCCGCCCGCCGGGTCACAGTTAAAAAATACCCGCGGCGCAAGGATTTTACCGACACTCAACTAGCGCTTTCCCTGGCAGAAGAAATGGGTGCAGATGAGGTCGTTTTCCTGGGCACCCTGGGGAAACGCCTTGACCATACCTTGAGCAATTTGTACAGCGGCATCGAATTAGCCATGATGGGCAAGCAAGTGATGCATTATTCTCCCCAGTGTGTGGTATACTTGACTGCCAGGCGCCTGGTCATAGAAGGCCAAAAAGGGGATGTGGTATCGGTTTTGCCTCTGAGTGAAAAGGCCCTGGGAGTATGCGAAAAAGGTTTTGAATACCCTCTGGAAAATGTGGTCTTAGAAAAGAAAAATCCCTATACGGTTTCTAATACTCTGGCTGAGGAAAAAGGGGAAATCAGCGTAGAAGAAGGTATTCTGGCGGTATTCCATTTTTTAACGTCAGATGGCTGACTTACTTGATTTGGCAATGCCCCGGGGAAAACTTATAATAGAAGTTGTTTAATCCAGAAATCGGAGGATAGGGATTTGGATTTCAACTTCCTGTCTGGCGTGTTGACCAGCTCATGGAACCTGTTGCTGAGCCTGGTGGATATTGCCATTGTGGCTTACCTCATATACCGCATTTTAGGGCTAATTAGCGGAACAAGAGCGGAACAGCTCTTACGGGGGCTCTTGCTCCTCCTGGTGTTTTCTGTTTTGGCCAGCTACTTAAACCTGGCCATGGTAACCTGGTTGGTGGAAAAATTATGGATAGTCTTTGCGATTACCCTGCCGATTGTTTTTCAGCCGGAATTACGGCGCTTTTTGGAACAAATCGGCCGGGGCAGTTTCTTTTCTGGGCATCATTTACAATGGAACCCGGAGGCCATGCACAATGTTCTGGCAGAGGTGAGCAGTGCCGCCGGGATCCTGTCCCGCAACCGCATGGGTGCTTTAATGATACTCACCCGTGAGACTGGCATCGGAGAGCATGCCGCCAGCGGTGTATTGGTGGATGGGGCGGTGACCAGCAGCCTCCTGATCAATATATTTTGGCCCAATACACCCCTTCACGACGGGGCAGTGGTCATATCTGCCGGCCGGCTGGAACGGGCGGCTTGTTTTCTGCCCTTGAGCGATAATCCCAATTTAAGCCTGCACCTGGGCACCCGCCACCGTGCGGGTCTGGGGATAACCGAGGTTTCAGACGCCCTGGCGGTTATCGTCTCTGAAGAGAGCGGACAGATTTCCCTGGCTCGCGAAGGTGATTTATTGGCTTGCTCGGACGAAAATCATTTGCGGCAGGTCTTGGAGCTGGAGTTTATACAAAAACCCAACTGGGGCGAGAGCTTGCGCAGGAGGTGGTTTAGACAATATGAATCCTCAACTAAAGCGAAAAAAGACCGGGCTTAAAATCATCTCTGTTATTATGTCGGTTTTACTGTGGGCCTACGTAGTCAATCAGGGCAGCGCTGCAACCGGGCAGAACCTGGTTCAGGTTTCGCTTGATTACCGCAATGTTCCAGCGGGGCTTGCTGTAAAAGGACCGGATCAGGTTAATGTCAAGTTGTGGGGCATAATAGAAAAGAAGGCTGCCGTGAAGGCTTATGTCGATTTGGCAGGCTATGAAGCCGGTTCTTTTGATGTTCCGGTTCAGGTAGAGCCCGGCTCGGGAGCCATTTTAACCAGTGCCCAGCCCCGTGTCGTACAGGTGACCCTGGCCGGCCAGCAGGAACGTGTTTTTACTGTTGTCCATCAGGTGGTTAACAACCCTCCACAAGGTTATGAATTGCTGGATATCAGTGTGACTCCTGATAAATGCCTGGTCAGAGGGGAGCAGGCCTTTATAAGTAAAATCGACCATATTGTAGGAGAAGTGGATCTGAGCCAGACTACAGATATAGCCGCCCATACCGTCAACCTCGAAGCCCGGGATGCAACCGGAAAATTAGTGAGCGGTAATTTCGAACTGCTGCCCCGCCAGGCTACCGTACACGCAGTGGTGGCGCCAAAACAATCTGCCAGGGAGGTTCCGGTTACTGTGATAAGCAATGGATTTGCTGCCCCTGGCTTTCAGGTGACAAATGTGTCAGCCCAGCCAGCCCTGGTAAAAGTAATGGGAAACAGTGGTATCGTGGAGAATATGGGTGACATTAAAACCGAACTGCTGGACTTGACCGGCAAAGACCAATCCTTTCAACAGGAAGTGAGCTTGCAGACTCCTCAGGGGGTAAAGGC
>NZ_DCEA01000036.1:0-10827 GCF_002316705.1 Syntrophomonas sp. UBA1041 | reverse complement strand
CTCCTCAGGGGGTAAAGGCTTTTCCCGCCCGGGTCATAGTTAATGTCACCATAGGAGAAGCCGGCCATGCCAACGAGAGTTAAAATAAAAAATGTCAAAATGCCGCTGGATTACCAGCAGCCTGAGTTGTACAGGGAAGCCGCCAAAATCCTCAAGCTATCCCCGGACAACCTGGGCCAGGTACGGCTTATTCGTGAAGCCGTGGATGCCAGGCGTAAAGAGGTGCACTTTAATGTCACCCTGGAGGTACTGCTCCCCGAGGGTGCAATTATACCGGATCACCCTCAGATTGCGCCCTTAGAAGAACCAGCTGAATGGCGCCCAATTCAAGGCCAGACCCTCCTCAGCAGTCCGCCCATCATAGTCGGCGCCGGGCCTGCCGGACTGTTTGCTGCATTGTTGCTGTCCCGCTACGGTTATCGTCCTATTGTCATTGAACAGGGTCTGGATGTAGGCCGGCGGATTAATACGGTAGAAAAATTCTGGAAAGACGGGGTCCTGGATGAGTACTGCAATACCCAGTATGGCGAAGGCGGCGCCGGCACTTTTTCCGATGGCAAATTGACCACGCGCAGCGGCGACCGCCGCATAGGACAGATTCTGGATGTGTTTGTCGCCCACGGGGCTGAACCCTCCATACGTTATCAGAAAAGGCCCCATGTTGGCACCGATGGCATCCGGAAGGTTATTAAAGGCATACGCGCCGAGATTCTTAAACATGGCGGCGAGATCTATTTCGATGCCCAGCTGACAGACATTAGTATTAACAATGGGCAAATAAAAAGCATAGTAATAAATAACAGTCTGGAGATATCCTGTTCATTGCTGGTATTGGCCGTGGGCAACAGCGCCAGGAAAACATACCGGTTGCTGAATATTCGTGGTGTATCCATGATTCCCAAATCTTTCGCGATCGGACTGCGTGTGGAGCATCCCCAGAGCCTAATAGATTCCATACAGTATGGAGATTATGCCGGGCACCCGCGTCTGGGGGCGGCTGATTACCATCTGACCTATCAGGACGACAAGAGCCAGCGCGGGGTTTATACCTTTTGTATGTGCCCGGGCGGCTTCGTAATTGCCTCCTCTTCAGCGCCCGGGCAGGTGGTTACCAACGGCATGAGTTACACCGCACGTGATTCGGGTATTGCCAATTCAGCCCTGGTGGTAACCGTAAACCCGGGCGATTGGGAAAACACCGCTTTAGGGGGGATAGGTCTCCAGGAAACCCTGGAAGAACAGGCTTACCGGTTAGGGGGAGGCGGTTATAAAGCCCCGGCTCAGATGCTGACTGATTTTATGGAGCAGGAATCCAGCCGTTCGCTGAAGGGCTCTCTGGCTACCTATCAGCCCGGCCTGACACCCGGCGATCTATGGCAGCTGCTGCCGCACACCTGGTGCCGCAGCCTGGTTAAAGCCATATCCTTCTGGAATAAACGGATGCCGGGCTTCCTCCACCCGCAGGCGGTTTTAACCGGAGTAGAGACCAGAACCTCGGCACCGTTGCGCATACTCAGGAATGCCACCCTGCAATCGGTTAATGTTGCCAACCTTTACCCTTGCGGGGAAGGAGCCGGTTATGCCGGTGGTATCATGAGCTCGGCAGCAGATGGTTTGAAGGCCGCTGAAGCTATAATCCAGGATTACCGGCCGCCCCTGGAAGCGATGACCTTAGAGCATGAATCTTTATGTCCGGCCCGGGGATTGCAAGACCTTACCGGATAACAGCGTATTGACAAAAAAGCAGAATTGAATTATCTTCGAACAATCGTAAAGTTATTAATTGCAGGAGGATCTTACTGTGGGGAGTTTATTTGGCACAGATGGAGTCAGAGGTATTGCCAACCTGGATTTAACTGCTGAATTGGCCTTCAAATTAGGCCGGGCAGGAAGTTATATATTAGCCCAGCAAAACCCTGCCGGGAGACCGCGCATACTGGTGGGCAAAGATACCCGCATATCCGGAGACATGCTGGAGTCAGCCCTGGTGGCTGGGATATGTTCTACCGGCGCAGATGTGTTGACAGCAGGAATCGTCCCTACTCCGGCAGTAGCCTATCTGACAGAAAAATACCAGGCTAACTGCGGCATCGTTATATCTGCCTCGCATAATCCGGTAGAGGACAACGGCATCAAATTCTTTGGCCCGGCTGGATATAAACTTCCCGATGAAATTGAAGAAAGAATTGAGGAATTGGTCCGGCAGGGAACGGATGGACTGAGCCGTCCGCAGGGACCTGATGTTGGCCGGGTTTACACCGTTGAAGCAGCCACGGAGAGTTATTTGGAATATCTTTTATCGTGCTGTGGTCAAAAAATGAATTTGCAAGGGATGACAGTGATATTGGACTGTGCCAATGGAGCAGCCTATCACGTGGCTCCCGCTCTGTGGCAGCGCCTGGGCGCCCGGGTCATAAGCATTGGTGACAAGCCCAACGGCATCAATATCAATGAACGCTGCGGCTCAACCCACACCGGGTTGATAAAAAGAGCGGTGCAGCATTATCATGCTGATCTGGGGATCGCTTATGACGGTGATGCCGACCGCTGCATCGCCATTGATGAAAACGGCCATGAGCTGGACGGCGATTATATCATGCTCATCTGCGCCCTGGATATGCATCGCCAAAATCTGCTCAATCCCCCTGCAGTAGTAGCGACAGTGATGAGCAATATCGGTTTTGAGATCGCCCTGCGCCGTGAAAATGTCAGGGTGGATAGCTGCAAGGTAGGGGACCGTTATGTTTTAGAAAAAATGGTGGAGACCGGCGCTCTCCTGGGCGGCGAGCAGTCCGGACACATTATTTTTAAAAGTCATGCCACAACCGGAGACGGTTTGCTGACATCTATCAAGCTGGTGGAGGTGATGAAAAGAACCGGATTGACTCTTTCGGAGCTAGGCCGTGAGATGGAAAAATACCCGCAACTGCTGGTTAATGTCCGCATCGAGAACAAAGAAGCGGTTTTGTCGCATGAGGTTGTTCAAACCGCGCTCAATGAAGCGGAACGGAGACTTGGAGAATGGGGAAAACTGGTGGTGAGGCCCTCGGGAACTGAGCCACTGGTAAGAATCATGGCCCAGGGTTCTGACCAATATCTTTTAAAGGATGTGATTGATGATATCAAAAAGGCTGTCGAGGCGGTAGCCGGTCAATAATCATTAAAGCGCCTGAACCCGAGTTTTCATCTGGGGTTGACGAGGAGGGGGTTTATCGAGTGTTTCGGCGGATGCCCCCCGGTGGCCACCATCGTTAAAAAGCCTGCAAAAGCCGGCAGTAATGCCTGCCACAAAGAGGCTTTTAGTGGATGCCAATATTGTTTATCAAGAGTCGGGAATGGATATTTCCGGCCTGTATTATGGTGCAATATAAACGAAAAAACCCTATGGAGGTTAAATAAAAAAACATGTGCGGAATTATGGGTTATATCGGCCGCTCTGATGCTGTGCCGGTAATTATAGACGGATTGAGCCGGTTGGAATACCGCGGCTACGATTCGGCCGGTATTGTTGTATACCGGCCCGGAATGACCGCCAGCCTGGATACCATGAAACGCAAAGGCCGGCTGGCCGAACTGATCGACAATTTGCAGGATTTTCCCGGCAGCACGCTGGGTATCGGGCATACCCGCTGGGCCACCCACGGGGTTCCCAGTGACCGCAACGCTCATCCCCATAGCGACTGTTCGGGGCGCATCGCGGTGGTGCACAATGGCATCATTGAGAACTATGCCTCACTGCGCAAGCAATTGATACTGGAAGGCCATGATTTTGTGTCGGAAACTGACACCGAGGTGATAGCCCACCTGGTAGAGAAGTATTACCATCACTCCCTGGAAGCGGCGGTGCGCCAGACCCTGGCGGTGGTGCATGGCTCCTTTGCGCTGGCGGCAATCCACCAGGATGAACCCGACAAGATTATCGTCGCCAAAAAAGACAGTCCTTTGATAATCGGGCTGGGGGAAGGCGAGAATTATGTGGCTTCCGATATCCCGGCCATACTGGGACGCACTACCCGGGTCTATATTCTGGATGACAACGAATTTGCGGTGGTCAAGGCGGATGAGGTGGTTATTACCGATTTAATCGGTGACCCGGTGGATAAATCGGTATTTACCGTGACCTGGGACCCCATATCCGCGGAGAAGGGCGGGTATGAGCATTTCATGCTCAAGGAAATCCATGAGCAGCCTGAAGCCATCCGGGCTACGCTCAGGGGAACGGCAGTTAACGGACGAGTCGATTTTTCCCATCTGGGTATGGATGATGTATTTCAAAAGATAAGGAAAATATTTATTGTCGCTTGCGGCACCGCCTATCACGCCGGTTTGGTGGGCCGGGTGGCCATTGAGAAGCTGGCCCGGGTGCCGGTGGAGACTGATATTGCATCGGAATTTCGTTATCGTGAAATCCTGTGGAACCCTGATGATTTGATGATAGTCATCAGCCAATCAGGGGAAACCGCCGATACTAAAGCAGCCCTGCAGGAAGCCAAAAGACAGGGCATCAAGGTATTGGCGGTCACCAATGTGGTGGGGAGCGCTATAGCCCGTGAAGCCGATCAGGTCATATATACCCATGCCGGACCGGAGATAGCGGTAGCCTCTACCAAGGCATATACAACGCAGCTTATCGTGATGTATCTGCTGGCCCTTTATCTGGCTGACGTGCGCGGTACCATGAACAAACAGGAATTGCAGCACCTGTACAGTGACCTGCTCTATACCGATACCCTGGCTGAACAGGTTCTTTCCGAGGAGGGCGAGATCAAAGCGCTGGCCCATAAATACGCTCACGTGCAGAGCACTTTTTTTCTGGGGCGCAGCTTTGATTATGCGGTGGCCATGGAAGGCGCCTTAAAGTTGAAAGAGATTTCATACATCCATGCCGAAGCCTATGCCGCCGGTGAACTCAAACACGGGCCCCTGGCCTTAATCGACAACGGGGTGCCGGTTTTGGCCCTGATTACACAGGATGGCCTGGTGGAAAAGACCATGTCCAATATTAAAGAGGTCAAAGCCAGGGGGGCCGTAGTGGTGGCGATCTGTAAAAACAACCTGCAGGAGGCCTGCCAGGAGTGTGACGAACAGATCCTGCTTCCGGATATAAATCCCATCCTGGCGCCAATAATCGGGGTCATGCCCCTGCAGATCTTCGCCTATTACATGGCCGTGATGCGGGGTCTGGATGTTGACAAACCCAGGAATCTGGCCAAGAGCGTAACCGTGGAATAGGCTGCAATTTACCACCTTGACAGTCTGAAGCCGGAACAGTGAATTAACTAACTGTTCCGGCTTTTGTTCGAATTAGATTATTAATTGCCTGAGTCAAACGAACGGATAACGGCCTTATTCAGGAGCAACCAGCCCATGGTTGTTCTTTTCTATTATCTTGCTTTCTAACATGGAGGATACCAGGTATGCCTGAAATCAAACTAAACAGATAGGATAAATAAAAAGATATTGACAATATTCGATATAGTTCGTATACTGGGTCAAATGGAATATCTTATAATACATATTGAATTACTATGTATTGGCTAAGGGAGGGAATAAAATGCCATTGCAAAAGGAGGAATTGGCCACACAAGCAGTTGATTTGTTCAAAAATGGCTTGTATTGTTCGGAGGCAATTCTCAAAGTGTTTAATGAAGATCTGGATCTAGGGCTGAGCGATGCTGCTCTTAAAATGGCAACTGGTTTTGGCGCGGGTCTGGGCGCTTCTAAATGCTGCTGCGGCTCTTTAACAGGTGCGGTTCTGGTCCTAAGTGCCGTTAAAGGCAGAACAAACCCGGAAAACGATGTAGATGAAGTTTTTGCTTTGACCCAGGAACTGCATAACCGTTTCAAGCAAAAGTACAAGGCCACGTGCTGCCGCAGACTGACCAAAACAGTCATATGGGGGGAACCCGAACACCATCAGCATTGTGAACAATATGTCGGCGGCGCGGTAGAGATACTGGTAGATATTTTGAAAAAAAGCACTGAGGAGGCGGCAGCGGATGAAGCGCAAAAAGTTGGCTAAAATACTGGGACTCATTCTGGCGATAGGTCTTTTATCAGGGTTGTTGGCCGGCTGCAGTAAGAGTGAAACGCCGGCACCTGCGCAGGATACGGCTGTAAAGAAAAAAGCGGTTATCGCTTATGCGGGAGGAACCTGCGAGGCTCCGACATTTGTGGCATACCATAAAGGATTTTTTGAGGAAGAAGGCTTGGAGGTTGAACTGGTTCAGGCCGGATTTGAACAGCTTAAACTGGGCCTGACGGCCGGGAACATTGACGCTGCCCAGGCTAATTTTGCCTGGTTCAAGCCCATAGAGCAGGGGCTCAACATCAAACTTACCGCCGGGATACATACCGGTTGTATCAAAGCTGTTACACCGGCGGATTCGGGTATTAAAAATATTACAGACTTGAAAGGCAAGACCATAGGTGTTGACGCCATTGGCGGAGGTCCGATGATCGCATTGTCCACGAAATTGAGAGAAAACGGCATCAACCCCACCACCGAAGTGGAATGGAAAGCATATCCCGGCCCCCAGCTTGACGAAGCCATTAAGAAAAATGAAATACAGGCGTATATGACCTGGGACCCCTTCCCCACCCAGGCCCATGACCATAACAACCACATCTATCTGCTCGATATCGGTGCGGATGATCCGTTCAAGGATAACTATTGCTGCTTTGTGGGCGTTAATGGGGATCTTGTATCAAAAGATCCTGAGAAGGCGGCGGCGATTACCAGGGCTTTGCTCAAAGCTGCGGAATGGGTGCAAAGCAATCCCCAGGAAGCGGCTCAGATATCTTTGGACAACAAATATGTCGGCGGGGATGTCGAATTAAACGCCAAGCTTTTGGGCAGCTACAACTGGAACCCCAGCATCAAGCAAGCCCAGGATAACATCAAGTTCTACATCAAGGAGCTTAAAACCCAGGGTATTCTGGAAGCCGGAACCAGCGAAGCGGATCTGTATAAAACTGTTTTCGCCGAAGTAATACCCGATTACAATGGCAAGTAATCATCATTGTAGAGGCGGGGGGGTTATAAGCTTTTATAACCCCTCTTTTTCAATGTAACGAGGTGAATAAATTGTCCGAAAATCCAGCACAAATGGTCAAACAAGAAGAAACCAGGGCGGCGGTTTCCGCACCACCATCAATAGCGAAATATCGCATCTTATTCATAAGATTCATTCCCGTGATCGTACTGTTGATTAACCTGGCACTGCATAGTTTCTTGCCCAATAAACAGGTTTCCAATGTGACAAATACTTATACCGGTGTTTTAATAGCAGTGATTATTTTTTATATCATCCTGGCATGCGCTTCCATGAGGAACCAATCTTTGGGTGAGGCCATGAGCTATAAGGTGCCTTTGCTGGCGGTGCTTTTTTCGTTTTTTGGCATTTGGGATCTGGCGACCCTAAAGCTTAAGCTGCTTCCGCTCCCCTACTTCCCGGGGCCGGATAAAGTATTATACGCTTTCGTACAGGACTGGCCATTGCTGCTCAAGTGCACGGCGTATTCGCTGCGCCTGCTGTTTGCCGGCTATGCCATCGGCGCTCTGCTGGGCCTGGTTACGGGAACCTTAATGGGCTGGAGCCAACGCTGGAATTACTGGATCGGCCCGCTTTTGAAAATCATTGGGCCCATACCGGCAACGGCTTGGATTCCAATTGCGCTGGTCGCTTTCCCGACCAGCTTTTTAGCCAGCGTATTCTTAATCGCACTTGCGGTTTGGTTCCCGGTTACGGTTATGACCAGTTCGGGAATCGCCAATGTTAGAAATGCGTTTTTCGAGGTGGCGAAAACGCTGGGTGGAAATCAAAAATATTTAATATTTAAAGTCGCCGTCCCGGCGTCCATGCCCATGATCTTTGTGGGGCTTTTTATGGGCATGGGCACATCGTTTTTAACATTGATCGTAGCGGAAATGCTTGGCGTAAAAGCTGGTTTGGGCTGGTATATAAACTGGGCGCAGGGCTGGGCGGAATACGCCAAAGTATATACCAGCTTGATTGTAATAGCGGTGATGTTTTCCAGTATTATAAGTTTGCTGTTTAAGACTAGAGACCGCCTGCTAATCTGGCAAAAAGGACTGATCAAATGGTAACAGAACAAGATAACGGTAGTCATACCGTTGGCGGCGCAATTGAAATTAAGAACGTGGGAAGAGTTTTTGGGGAAGCGTCTGACAATCAGGTTATTGCTCTAAAAGACATAAACCTGCATATAAAGCCGGGAGAATTTATTGCACTCATTGGACCCAGCGGTTGTGGAAAATCCACATTGCTGCGGCTGATCGTTGGATTAGACGTTCCCAGCGAAGGTGAGCTTTTTCTTAATGGAGAAAAGATTACCGGCCCTCATTATGAGCGGGGCCTGGTATTTCAAGACCCCACCCTTTTCCCCTGGCTCAATGTTTATGACAATGTGGCTTCCGGTTTGGTAGCGCGCAAGATATACCGCGAAAAAAAACAAGATGTCGCGGAATATATCAAACTGGTTGGTCTTTCCGGATTTGAAAAATCGTATCCTCATCATCTATCCGGCGGTATGGCGCAAAGAGCGGCGCTGGCCAGAGCCCTTGTCAATCATCCCAGGGTGTTGCTCATGGATGAGCCTTTAGGGGCGCTGGATGCCTTTACCCGCATGCAAATGCAAGATGAGATTCTGCGTATATGGCAAGAGAGGAAGACCACCGTGGTACTTGTAACCCATGACGTGGACGAGGCCATCTATATGAGCGACCGTATTGTCATTATGACGCCCAGACCTGGGAAAATACAAGAAATAATCGATGTTCCCATAGGTAAGCCAAGAGCAAGAAACCATCCTGATTTTTTCAGATTGCGTTCAAAAATTCTTGAAACCCTGCATTTTGCAGGCGAAGAAACCTTAAGTTATTACCTATAATTCGATAGGATTGGGCCATATGGGGCTTTCAATAATTCATTTTAATAAAGCCAAAAATAGCAGTCCTTTCTGTGATATTTTGGCTTTTTAATATTTTATGGATGATGTATGCAGGAAAAATCTTTAAAAATTAACTTAATCATATATTGACACTTATCGATGTGATGAATACTATATTCGTATAGATGCTTATCGATATAATAGAAAGGTTTCGATGTGAGGTGAATCAAAACGTGAAGTATCTGTATGCCGGATATGTGCCGGTATTCAAAGCGTTATCCGATGAAACCAGATTGAAAATCATAGAGATGCTGTCCTGTGGCGAAATGTGTGCCTGTGACATCCTGGAATTTTTTCGCATTACGCAGCCCACGCTATCCTACCATATGAAAATTTTAACCGAAAGCGGTCTGATTGACAGCAGGCGCGACGGGGCCTGGATGAGATACAGCATCAACGCAGAAAAAGTTTCCATGGTGATAGAATTTTTGAATGGTATCACCACCGAGCAAGAAACCTGCATTTGCAAGGGAATTGCCGAGGTAAAAAAATGCCAAACGTAATCATCGGCGCGATACCCGCTAGAACATCTGCGGCGACGAGGACAAAATTTGTATTGATGGGGTTTAAAAGAGCAGGCCCATAGTTTCAAAACATATTATACAAACCAGTATGAGGAGGGTTCTGGTGTGGGAGAATCCGTTGCTCGCAAATTGTCTTTTCTGGATCGTTATCTTACCCTGTGGATTTTTCTGGCCATGGCGGTAGGAATAGGGGCAGGCTATTTGTTTCCGCGTATTTCCGACTTCTGGGGCCAGTTTCAGGTCGGAACTACCAACATACCTATTGCGACAGGGTTAATTCTTATGATGTATCCGCCCCTGGCCAAGGTTCGCTATGAAGAATTGCCCACTGTGTTTAAGGATGTTAAGCTGCTGGCCCTCTCCTTGATTCAAAACTGGATTGTGGGGCCGCTGGTTATGTTCACCCTGGCTGTTTTATTGTTGCCTGACAAGCCGGAACTGATGGCCGGCGTGATCCTGGTCGGTCTGGCCCGCTGTATCGCCATGGTGCTGGTATGGAACGACCTGGCCGAGGGCAGTCCTGAATATGTGGCTGGTCTGGTAGCTTTTAACGCCATATTTCAAGTGCTAACTTACTCGATTTACGCTTACATCTTTCTAACGGTTATTCCGCGCTGGCTTGGACTGTCCAGTGTTGTGGTGGACGTATCCATGTTGGAGATTGCCAAGAGCGTCTTTATCTACCTGGGAATTCCGTTTATTGCGGCGATCATCACCCGAACCATTATGCTGAAGCGCAAAAGCCGGGATTGGTATGAGACGAATTATATCCCCCGCATCAGCAAACTGACCTTAATCGCGCTTCTATTCACCATTCTGGTCATGTTTTCCTTGAAAGGCAACGTTATTTTATCGCTGCCCTTAGATGTTGTACGGGTGATGATTCCCTTGACTATCTACTTCTTATTGATGTGGTATGCCACCTTTTTTATCGCCAAGTGGATGGGAACTGACTATCCCAGGACAACGACGATCGCCTTTACAGCCGCCAGCAACGACTTTGAGCTGGCCATAGCCGTGGCGGTTGCTGTCTTCGGAATTCATTCCGCCCAGGCTTTTGCCACTGTTATCGGACCGCTAGTAGAAGTGCCGGTATTGATCCTGCTGGTGAATGTGGCCTTAAAGTTTAAAAAGAAATATTTTAAACCTGGGCTTGCTACGCAGTGAAGACCTATTTAGTTCTCCGTAGCAAAAATTAGCAAATAGAACGATTAATCATGAAAAAAATACAAATCTTTGAGCCGGCTATATGCTGTCCAACCGGTCTGTGCGGCGTTGGCGTTGCTCGGGAACTGCCAGGCCATGAGATTCCATGGATCAACCGGGTGGA
>NZ_DCEA01000053.1:88306-93929 GCF_002316705.1 Syntrophomonas sp. UBA1041 | reverse complement strand
GGGATCACCGCGGGTGAGATAGATGCGGTGCGAACGGGGGCCAATCTGGAACTGCGCTTGATTGGAACGGAAGAGAAACTGGTGGTCAATAGGTATTTTGACAGCAGCAGCTACCGAATCGAGAAGATCCAGTTCGCTGATGGAAACGAGTGGGATTACGAATACATCAAGAGCGCAGTGGTGAAAGTGAGCGAAGAGAACGACACCGTGTATGGTTTTGACGAAGATGAAGCCATTGGCACCCTGGGCGGTGATGACATCGTGTACAGCTATGGCGGGAACGACACCATAGACGGAGGTCTGGGGAACGATAAACTCTATGGCGGCGTGGGAGACGATATATTGTCGGGCAGCGAAGGCGAAGACAAGTTGTACGGAGAAGACGGCAACGACACTCTGTATGGAGGAGCGGGAGCCGACAGCCTATATGGCAGCAACGGCAATGACATTTTGGACGGTAGCGAAGGGAACGACTATCTGGAGGGAGGAAAAGGCAACGACACCTACGTATTTAACGGTGCTTTTGGTCAAGATATTATAAACAATGGTACCGCAACGGCAACTGATCTTGATAAGGCGATATTTTCGTATGATCCTGAACTATTGATATTCAGCAGAATACAAAACAATATGAAGATTCAGGTAGTAGGACAGACGGAGAGTGTATTGGTTCAGAATTGGTATACCAATGCCAATGCCAAGCTGGATAGCCTTGAAACATTGGGAGGCTGCCAACTGGTGAGCAGTCAAGTTGATCAATTGATTCAAGCTATGGCGACTTTTACAACTCAGACAGGTCTTACCTGGGAACAAGCAGCGCAGCAGAATAATCAGCAATATACCGAACTGTTAGCAACATATTATCAGTATTAATGGATGAACCCTTCTGTATAATATCTGTAGATGTGAGTCAAAAAGTGAAAGAATGTGCAGTCAACAGCGTACAATAGACAGCTTCACCTGCCCGGCGAAAAATCCTGTCCCCCCCTTTTGCGAACGGGATGAGGCCGGTACTGCGGTTTTAAGCGTTATGTTATTTGACAGTAGAAAAATTTTAGAGTCGGGGCGAAAAAGGTACGAAAATGAACCAATCAATTGCCAAGCCAATCGTTCCCACACAAAGATCGCCGCTGCGCCTGGCCCTGGGCCGGGCGTTTTTCACCGGGCGAAGATACCTGCAGTGGCTGCTCCCGAATAAGCGCTATGCCAGTGCAATTGATGCCGGCTGCCCGCTTGCGTATAAGATCGCCGGCCACCAAACCCCGCTCCTAAGACAGCTCAGGGAAGTTGACATGCGGCTGCAGTATAATAAGATCACCAATCTGCGCCTGGCAGCTTCTCGCCTGAACGGGCTGATTCTGCAGCCTGGTGAGACTTTCTCTTTCTGGAGATCAGTGGGAAGGCCCACCCGCCGCAAAGGATATCTGGATGGCATGGTCTTGAGCAACGGTGCGGTTTGTTCAGGAACCGGCGGGGGACTGTGCCAGTTATCCAATCTGATCTATTGGATGACTCTCTTCACCCCGCTGACAGTCACCGAACGCTGGAGGCACAACTATGATGTGTTTCCTGACAGCGACCGCACCCAGCCATTCGGCAGCGGGGCTACGGTGGTCTATAATTACGTTGATCTGCAGATAACCAATAATACCGGGTTGCCTTACCAGTTGCTGATAAGGCTCGATGATCAGAATCTTTACGGAGAATGGCGCAGCCGCCGACCGCTTGAGGTGCGATACCAGGTCTATGAAAGGGAGCATATTATAAATGCCGAGTGGTGGGGCGGTTATACCCGCAGCAATGTGCTGGCGCGAAAGATTTATAACCCGGGCGGCGAGGAAATCGGCGATGAGGTTATTTGCGCCAATCAAGCCGTCATGATGTACCAGCCTGTGCTTCCTTGACAGCCGCGCCAAATGGATCGCCAAGAGCGTATGCAAGGCGGTTTTCATTTGATTGCTTATTATAAAGATAATGACTTAAGAATAAAGGGATATTTTTTATGAGGATGAGGAGACTTGCAGTCGCCGGCCTGCTGGCTATATTCTTATTTGCGGCTTTCTATAATGGGCTGGTGGTTAGGGAATACACTGTCCATACCGATAAATTAAACGCGGACGAGTCTGTAAGAATAGTCCTGATCGCTGATTTGCATAATCATATTTATGGCGAAGGGCAATCTAAACTGGTTGAGTTGATTAGAAATCAGAATCCCGATATTATAGCTCTGGCAGGAGACATAGCTGATGATGAGGCGCCTCTTCAAGGCACTGAAATGCTTCTGCAGGGAATAAAGGGAATTGCCCCGGTTTATTACGTGTCCGGCAACCATGAGTACTGGTCCAATGATATCAGACGTATCAAAGATGCCATTCGCCAATATGACGTTGCCGTTCTTGAAAACAGTTACGACACAATTACCGTCAATAGCTCAGCGATTATTATCGCTGGGGTTGACGACCCGGAAGTTGTTAAGGATGAGAAGCCGGGATCTGATTGGGAGGAGGCGTTTTTCAGCGCATTCTCCGGGC
The DNA here is from genome assembly GCF_002316705.1 of Syntrophomonas sp. UBA1041. Classification (NCBI taxonomy): domain Bacteria; kingdom Bacillati; phylum Bacillota; class Clostridia; order Eubacteriales; family Syntrophomonadaceae; genus Syntrophomonas; species Syntrophomonas sp. UBA1041. Next base: position 91,398 of record NZ_DCEA01000053.1, on the reverse strand, counting down.
TGCGCAATGAACCTGAATGCTATAAAGTGCTTTTGTCACACCGCCCTGAGCTGGTAGAAATCTATCAAGCAAGCGCTTTTGACCTGGTGTTGTCGGGGCATGCCCATGGGGGCCAGGTCAGGATTCCATTCATGCTGAATGGGCTTTATTCGCCCAATCAAGGCTGGTTTCCGAAATATGCCGGGGGAATGTATGATCATGGTTCTCTGACCCACATCGTGAGCCGTGGACTTTCTTTCAACCCCCGTTTGCCGCGCGTATTCAACCCGCCCGAAGTGGTGGTGATAGATATTAAAGGCATGTGAAATGCCACGTGCCGCGGAAGAGCAGAAGGCCTCTCCTCTATTCAGTGCCATCGCTAAAACGAGCCGGAACCTTGAAGTTTTCCACCTGTGTTTATATAGGGTGACCAAACGGTATGAGCAGCAATAGATTATTATGGCGACCTATTTATTATCTTGGTGGAAGAAGGCGGATAAATGCCCAACCGTGATTTCATTGCATGGGTGCTCGAAGATGCGGTACAGATACAGAAGAAACATAATCTGCCGGCGGCGGTAATTACGGCTCAGGCCTGCCTGGAAACCGGGTATGGAAAACACATAATCACCGATATGCACACCGGGCAATTCAGCTACAATCTTTTCAATATCAAAGGCGAGGGTCCTGCCGGCAGCGTGCTTATAACCACAACGGAGTATGTTAGAGGCCGAAAAACCAGAGTGCAGCACCGTTTCCGAGCTTACCACAATTATGAGGAAAGCTTCGAAGATCTGGCGGAGTTGATGGCCCTGGAACGCTATAAGCCCTGCCGGGAAGCGGCCGGTGATCCGGATGAATATGCCCGGCAGCTTAAGATATGCGGATATGCCACCGATCCTCAATACCATACCAAACTAATCAGGATTATGAACAGCTACAACCTGAAGGAAAGGGCCCGGGAGATGATGTCAGACTGGCAATTGCAGTACGTCATAAGGAAAGATGAGAAAAGGCTTATCATGCGCTGGTCAAAATCAAGCTGATAAAATACCCTCATATTGCTTCTGACCACTCTGCATGCCCCGGCAATTAAGCCGCGATTCATTTATATGCCGTCCTCGCATGGTTTTAGACAGCAGGACGAAATTATAAAAATTATTAACCTTTCAGTATTGTAAGATACCTATTCCCTCCTCGTAACAATAAATGAAGAAAAACGAGAGGCAGGGTGAAGCTATGAAAAAGCTGGTTTGTTATCTGGTGCTGGCAGTGTTCCTGTTGTCTCCGGCCGGAACGGCCAGTGCTAAATTATTTTCCGGGACTTTTGCGGATATCCAGGGCCACTGGGCTGAAAGTGAAATCGAAGCTGCCTATAGCCAGGGTTTAATGCTGGGTACCGGGGTGAATGAGTTTGGTTATAAAACGTTTTCGCCGGAAGAAAAAGTAAACCGTTTCCAACTGGCGGCTGTTTTAGCCCGGGCTTTTGAGTTGGACTACGGGAATATGCGATTTATGCAGGAGCCCGAGACCAGCGATTATTACTATGATTTGCGGGAAGAGGCATGGTACAGTCAGGCGGTGGTTCTGGGCGCAGTCAACCACCTGTTTCCCCCGCAGGGTAGTTTTGCGGGGGAAGAAAATGTCAGCAGGATTGAGGTTGCCAGGAGTATCTACAATGCTTTTCAGGCCCGGGGAATCACCATACCCATGATCATGCTGATGCCGTTGTACGATGATACCGCCCAGCTTTCCCGGGACGATGCCAATGCTATGGTATTTGTAAGCAACACCGGCATCATGAAGGGGAACGACAATCTTTTCCGGCCCTATGACCCTATCAAGCGGGCTGAACTGGCCCGGGTCTTGAATCAGTGTGTAAAACTTATTGAAATGAATCCTGTGCAGGCCGGCCCGGTTTCTGTAGTTAAGCTGGAGTGCAAAGAAGTGAAAAGCGAATCGCCGCTTATAAACATAGATCTAAATATTCCTGTCATTACCGGTCTGCAGGATAAAGAGATACAAGCCCGTTTGAATGAAGTTATGGAAAATGACGCCCGGCAGCGGCAGGAAGCTATGGAACAACAAGCCCAGCTTGATTCTGATTTTATACTGGCTGAGCCGCTCCACACCTACGGGATTGCGAGCCGGTTTAATCAGTATTATGTAACCCGGGACATATTGAGTTTCTATGTGGATTATTACACTTATACCGGAGGGGCCCATGGCATGACCGATCGTGTGGCCTATAATTTCGATTTAAATACCGGTCAGGAACTGGCCTTAAGCGATCTATTCGCCCCTGACTCCAATCATATAGAAATGATTAATGAGCGGGTAAGGTCCATAATTGCGCTTAATCCGGAAGAGTATTTTGAAGGGGAACATGGGTTTCAGGGCATAAATGAGGAGCAGCGTTTTTACCTGGAGAACGGGAACCTCATCGTATATTTCCTGCAGTATGAAATTGCTCCGTATGCCGCCGGAATAAGGACGTTTCCTGTCGCCCTCCCATCCGCCCCAGACCAACAGGCTGACAGCGATGAGGCTGCAGTTATGAAACTGGTTAGTGACTTCGGCAGTAAACTGAAAAATGTCTCACTGCTGGCCCCTGCGGAGGCGGTGAAAAACAGCCTACAGGAAAACTATGGCGGTTTAGCATCCCCCGCACTTCTGGCCAAGTGGCAAAATGACCCTGACAATGCTCCGGGCCGGGCGGCTTCGAGTCCCTGGCCGGAGCGTATAGATATTACCGTTGTGGAGAAGCTGTCAGATTCCAGCTACGAGATTAAGGGCGAAATTATAACCATGACCAGCGTGGAGATGGTTAACGGCGGTGTGGCCGGCAAAAAGCCGGTTATTCTGGAAGCAGAGAAAATCGATAACCGCTGGCTTATTACTTCATATGAATATGAGGATGCAGCCGTGTACAGCAATGGGGAATACGGTTTTACTTTTTCCTTGCCGGAGAGCTGGCAGGGCTATTCGATAATAGCGGAAAACTGGGAAGGTATCGATCCTGAAAGTTCCACCAAAGAAAATGGCCCGCTGATTTCCATCAGACATCCTCAATGGACGGAGCAGAACCCGCGCCAGGATATTCCCATTATGGT
>NZ_DCEA01000053.1:50464-88151 GCF_002316705.1 Syntrophomonas sp. UBA1041 | reverse complement strand
CGCCAGGATATTCCCATTATGGTGTTTACGCACCATCAATGGAACCTGATTCAGCAAGAAGAACTCAGTGTGGGTGCGGCGCCGATCCCCCCAAAGGAACTGGACCGTAATACCAAGTACGTATTTGCTCTGCCCGCCCGCTACAATTTCGCATTTCCAACCGGGTATGAAGAAGTGGAAAAAATATTGGAAAGCAATCCGCTGAGAGCATTTGAGCCTGGATCCTCAATTAAACCTGTCGAAGCAAATATCAGGATAAATAATTTTAGCTGCTCCCCCCAACAATTAACTGTTACTGGCACTGCCCGGGTTTGGGAAGCCAATGTCCTCTACGAGGTAACCGATAAGAATGACAAGGTTCTGTCTAATGGTTTTACTACCGCCTCGATCGGGGCGCCGGAGTGGGGAGAGTTTAGTTTTTCCATCGAGGGTGATTTAAGTGAGGCCCATGTGTTAAGAGTTTTTGCTGAAAGCGCCAAGGATGGAAGCAGAATGGATACAGTCGAATATTTTCTTAAGCCTTTCGGCAGGGCGGAAATTCTGGCCAAAGAACCCGGGTCAATTCTGGTAGAAGGGGTTTTAGACGGTTATTCTGATCAACCAACCCGGTTCTATTTTGCCATAAGCCCGGAAACAATAATAACTGACGCCAATAACATCCAGCTATCAGAAAGCCAATTGCAGCCGGGAGACGAACTGCAAATATGGGTATCATATCCCGGCCTGGTTCTGGAATCATGGCCGGCACAGGCCGGAGCAGGCAAGATAGTCAGAATAACGGATGATATTGATTGGCAGGGACTGGCCGCCGATTTCAATCCTCTTGCTATCGACGGTTTGTTGGCAGCGATTAAAAACAACCCGGTTGCCGGTGCAGGGAATATAGAGATCACTGCTGATATAAAGCGGGAATTCAATCAGATGGGTGAGGATTACCGCTTTTTTTTTTATGCCCGAGGTAAGCTGGTATGATTTTGATTCTGACGGCGCCGCCATCTCGTATATGATCTTTACCTGGAGCGGTGAATTCGGTACTTTTCCCGAGTCGGTGCCTCCATATCAGGCGGAAGCACGGTTGCGAAAAGTATTTGCCGCGCCTGATGATGCCTATCCGCCGTTAATACATCAGGCTTACCCTAAACTGGTGAGGTTTGACGGCGCAGCCTACTCGCCCTGGCCGGAAAGCTATAACAGTGATACCATGGTTTATGACTTAATAGAATTGAAAGAGCGCCATGATGGAAATTACACCTATTACACCGCTACCGCCAATGAATATGGCTTTGATGTCAATGGTCATTATGAGCCCGGGGCAAATGAGGAGTTTCTTCTGGCCAAGTCAAAGGCTCTGGGACTGGACTATGATTCCACTCTGGAAAAGTTGCTGGCAAACGGGCAAATTACCGGCGCGGAAAAAAGCCGGACTTACAAAATTGAATTCCGTGTTGATACTAACAGCCCGACCCCAAAAATTGTTGCTGTTGACAGACGCTAAACGCTTATCGGTTTGAGCCATTCAAACCAATGGCATGGTTCGGTTGGCGATGATGCCATAGCTCAAACATTTATACAATGATGGGATAGCATAGTGCCAGGGTATATATAAAAGGGGGAATTGCGGTTGGAGGGGTTGTCATCCAGGACTTTATTGCACACTGGCTTACAGATAGTAGGCCTAGTGACAATCATCAAAGGCATAGTAAATCTTATAGCTGTTTGCGGAACTATTCTTGCCAACCAGGAGATGATGTTATTGGGATTACATGTCTCTGCGGCTTTAGCTCCGACGCTTATGGTAGCTGCTGGAGTGTTTCTAATCATCGGGTCAAAAGGTTGGGTTGAAAAACTATATCCCGATAATGAAGAAAAACCTGAGTCAGGTGAAGCCCTTTTTATTTTGGCAATGAAAGTTCTTGGCGCGGTGCTTATCGTTCAGGCTTTGCCCGATGCAGTGCAGATATTATCCAACCTGGTATATCTACAAAGTGTTAGTCCGATATGGAATACCGATGTTCAAAAACAATTTGTATTTACCCATCTATTATCCACTTTACTTTATTTTATTTTTGGTTGGTATCTGCTTAAAGGGGGGCATTTTTTGATACGGATGGCTTTCAAGGATACAAAAGATGACGAATGAATATATGGTCTTAGAGGGTAATCTTTTAATGGGGAGTATAGTGCGCCCATTGTCAGACGGTCTTAGTCAGAAAACAGGCAAAATAACCGCCCCCATGCCTTTTGCGAAAAAATCGTTTCATAATTGACTCGGGGTAACACCCCGAGTTATTGGTTAGGGATGAGAAGATATGAGGATATTGCTAGTAGAAGATGATAAAACGATAGCGATAGGAATAGAATATTCACTTACGCAAGAGGACTTTTCTATAATTCCGTGTCATGACTTTAAATCGGCGCAACAGGTGTTAGCCGAGGAATTAAACCAAATTGATCTATGTTTGTTTGACTTGTCGCTGCCGGATGGAAGTGGGTATGAGTTGTGCAAATATGTTAAACAGCACAGCGACATACCGGTTATTTTTCTAACCGCCATCGATGATGAGGTGAACGTAGTAATGGGTCTGGATATGGGAGCAGATGATTATGTTACCAAGCCGTTTCGCATCCGGGAGCTGATTTCGCGGATAAAATCGGTTTTGCGCCGGTATCATAAGCAGGCTCAGGGCAGAAGCATCATTGAGATAGAAAATGTTGTGATTAATACCTTGGAAGGAAAGGTTTATAAAAATGGCAGCGAAATCACCCTGACTGCTCTGGAGTACCGAATACTGCTTGCCTTCGCCAACCATGTCGGACAGGTTCTTTCCCGAAATCAACTATTGGAACAGATCTGGGACATAGCCGGTGACTTCGTAAACGATAATACCTTAACCGTTTATATAAAAAGGTTGAGGGAAAAGCTGGAAGATAATCAACAGCACCCAACCCTGATTAAAACAGTGCGGGGTTTGGGTTACAAGGTTGGTGAATAGACTGCTGCGTAATAGAGAGGTTCAAATACTCTTACTGGTAATGGGATCAATTAGTATGGCGGCAACGGTTGCCGCTGCTTTTATTTCGCCCTTGGCTGCGTTGCTTACTTTTTTGGCCTGTGGTTTGATTATAGGCTGCAGCTGGATGTATACCAAATGGAGATATCGGGAAATAGCAAAGCTCTCCAAATACCTGCGCCAGATCAGCGGAGGTGATTACTCCCTGGATGTCCGGGACAATCAGGAAGGCGAGCTGAGTATACTAAAAAACGAGATTTATAAAGTTACATTGATGCTTTCAGAGCAGAACTCGCTTCTGCAGCAGGAAAAGCTTCGTCTTACCGATGCCATTGCAGATATATCTCATCAGCTCAGGACCCCGCTGACTTCCATGATGGTAATGGCCGATTTACTTAGTGACGCTAAACTGCCGGAAGCAAAAAGAACCGAGTTCACCCATAGAATACGCATGCAGCTGGAACGTATTGAATGGCTGCTTTCTTCATTATTAAAACTGGCCAGGATCGATGCCGGAACGGTAGTTTTCAAGAAAGATTTGATTTTGGTAAAAGAGCTTATTCAAAGAGCGTTTGAACCGGTGTTAATCCCAATGGATATAAAGGAGCAAACCGTCTCTATCACCGGAGATGATGGGGTATCTTTCCGGGGGGATCTTAATTGGAGCACCGAAGCTTTGATCAATATTCTGAAAAACTGTGTGGAACATACCCCAGAAGGCGGCGTTATTTCTGTTTCCTTTGCGGAAAATGCGCTTTTTACCGAAATAATCATTGCCGATAATGGGGGAGGAATTCCTAAAGATGATATACTCTATATTTTCCAACGTTTTTATAAAGGCGTAAATGCCGGCGAAGGCAGCATTGGTATTGGACTGGCTATGGCTCACAGCATTATTTCCGCTCAAAATGGAGCTATTGAAGTGAAAAGCGAGGGGAACAAGGGTACCCAATTCAAGATAAAGTTTTATCGGCAACTGATTTAACATAAAACAGGGGAGGAGCGTTCTAGCTGAAACCGCCTGGTTTCACGGACTCTTTCGTCTCCATACTCTCAAAGTGACTAAATAGTAATATTACAGTCACTTATCTGTCATTTTGGACAGATATACTTTTACCCATCACCACAAAATGGAGGTTTCATAACTTGGAAATCTTGCAGATAGAACATCTGTCTAAAATCTATGGTAAAGGGGAGACAGCCGTTAAAGCCCTTGATGATGTCACCTTTTCAGTAAAAAGAGGTGAATTTATCGCTGTTGTTGGTCCTTCCGGATCAGGCAAATCTACGCTTTTGCATTTATTGGGCGGAGTAGACCGGCCCACGAGCGGAAGGGTAATAGTGGACAGCACCGACATCTACCGCCTGGACGAGACACAGTTGGCAATCTTTAGACGCAGGCAAATCGGCCTGGTTTATCAGTTTTATAATTTGATTCCAGTCTTGACGGTGGAAGAAAATATTGCCCTGCCCCTGCTGCTTGATGGCCATCAGGTCGATCAGAATCATTTCGATAAAATTGTAAACACTTTAGACCTTCAAAATCGCTTGCCCTATCTGCCGAATCAGCTTTCCGGCGGTCAGCAGCAAAGGGTTTCCATTGGCAGAGCTTTAATCAACAATCCTGCTCTGATGCTGGCCGACGAACCCACCGGCAACTTGGACAGCAAAAACAGTACTGAGATCGTTGACCTACTAAAAATGTTTAACAAAACCTATCAGCAAACCCTGATCATTATTACCCATGATGAACGAATTGCCTTACAGGCTGACCGGGTTATCACTATCGAAGACGGCCGAATTGCCCAGGATGAGGTGATTCGCCCATGAATATCGTAAACATACTGACTTTGAGAAATTTGCAGCGCAACCGAAGACGGACCCTGGTCACCATCATAGGTGTCATTATCTCTGTAGCTATGGTAACGGCGGTGGCGACTCTGGGCATATCCTTTATGGATTTAATGCAAAGAATGAGCATCGCCAGGGATGGAGAATGGCATGTTCTGTATAAAGATATAAATCAAGAACAGCTGCAAGCCGTCAAAAGTGATGCACAAACCGAAACCCTTATCATATCCAGGGATCGCGGCTATGCCCTTTTGGAAGGAAGTCAAAACAGAAACAAACCTTATCTATTTATCAAGGAATACAATACCCGGGGTTTTGAGCAGTTTCCCATTGAATTGACCAATGGACGTCTGCCTCAGACCAACAATGAAATTGTCATCTCCGAGGAAATCGCTCAGAGCGCCAAGGTGAGTTGCCAGATTGGCGATCAACTTGTGCTGGATATCGGGGAGAGATTTATAGCTGAAGGCAAACAGGCCTTGACCCAGCTGACCCCATTACGTCGAACCGGAGACGGTGAGATTGCCGAAGAAACCTTAACAAATAAAACCACCCATAACTACACAATAGTAGGAACTATCGCTCGTCCTACCTGGGAACCCACTTGGGCGCCAGGCTATACCATTATCAGCTATGTGGATGAAAGCATGATAGGTACAAATGAAACCGTGAATGCCTTGGTGGTCTTAAACAAAGTGCAAAGATCACTTTACAACCATGCCCGGGATCTGGCCTTGCAGAATAACATTGCCAGCGTTGAATTTAATAATTCCTTGCTGCGTTATTACGGTGTAACCGAAATTGAGAGCCTGCACAAGACTCTTTATTCCTTGACCGCAATTATTATGGCAATCACTGTAATAGGCTCGGTGGCATTGATCTATAATGCGTTTGCCATCTCTGTTGCTGAACGCTCCCGGTATCTAGGCATGTTCTCCAGTGTAGGGGCAACCAGAAAGCAGAAACGAAACTCGGTATTTTTTGAGGGAGCAGTCATAGCCCTGATAAGCATACCTGTAGGAATCTTATGTGGTCTGGGGGGGCTGACCATTACCTTCTGGTTTATCAATCCGATGATACAGGGGGTGTTCGGGGTATCTGAAGAATTCACGGTGGTAGTAACCCCCATGTCGATACTAGGCGCAGGGGTTATTTCCTTACTGACTATCTTCATTTCCACCTATTGGCCGGCCCAAAGGGCCTCTGATGTCTCGGCTATCGACGCCATCAGGCAATCAACTGATATTAAGCTCACCGCCAAAGCAGCTAAAGCTTCCCCACTTATTCGTAAACTTTTCGGATTTGAAGCCGAAATCGGCTTAAAAAATCTAAGAAGAAACAAGCGCAGGTACCAGGCCACGGTATTTTCACTGGTAATAAGCATAGTTCTGTTTTTGACGGTTTCGTTTTTTACCGATAATCTAAAAAAATCAGCTGAACTATCCCAGGATGGGGTCAATTTTGATATCCAGGTCATCCTGCCGGGAGAAAACCCTGAAACAGATGAAGAACTGGTACAGTCTATTGCAGGTCTTAATAATGTAACCGAATATTCCATAGTAAAAGACTTGACCCTACATTCAAGGATAGATGAAAAATTTATTGCCAAGGAATTACAAGAACAAGTCCGGGAAGATAACCAAATGCTTGAAAACGGGAAATACTCCTACTATATCGATATACATGCTCTAGATGAAAAGAGTCTCAAGGGTTATACCGAAATGATCGGCGCAGATTATGATCAGCTTAGAACTTCACATGAATTATCGGGAATTGTAATTGATAAAATTTCTTATCAGGATTATGATGCCAGAAAATATATTGAGACTAAAGCTATACAGGCGGAAATCGGCCAAAAGATTGAACTATGCCGTATTGATAGGGATTCATCCCAAGAGACCTATTTAAATGAGCTGCAAGTTGCCGCATTGACAGATCAGACCCCAATGGGTGTTTTTCCAGCCGGGCTGGGTGGACTGACCGTTATTGTATCGGAACAAGTATTGGATGAGTTGGCTGCCCAGGGCTTAATTGCTGACACCCGGCTTTTGCTGAAGAGTACTGATCCCATGGCAACTCAACATCAGATTGAGGAACTGTCTGAAAGCAATCTGAATGTCTACAATGTTTATCAGGCCAGACAACAAGAAGAACAGATTATGTTGTTGATATCAGTATTTACCTATGGCTTCATTGTTCTCATCACGGCGATTTGTATTGCTAATATCTTTAATACCATTTCCACCAGCATTGCCCTGCGGAAAAGGGAATTCGCCATGCTTAAATCGGTGGGTATGACCCCCCGGGGTTTTAATAAAATGCTTAATTACGAAAGTATCTTCTACGGCATTAAGTCTCTGCTTTATGGACTGCCGCTTAGCGTAATGTTAATGTATTTGATCTATAGGTCTATGATGTACAGCTTTAGCTATGGCTTAGTACTTCCCTGGACAAGTATAGGGTATGTTATTATCATTGTTTTTGTTATCGTCGGGGCAGCAATGCTCTATTCCAGTTCAAAGGTAAAACAAGATAACATTATCGATGCCTTGAAACAGGAGAATATCTGACAAAGTTGTCACGGGTACGGGGGTGTTGCTATGTTTTGTGCTGCGGACGGGATGGCCTTGTTTTGCATTTATGGCATCAATTGGTTATTATATAATTAGCTAAATTAGCTAATCTGTTTATAAAAGGAGGATGGCGGATGAAAGTGCCCTCCACCGAATTGCAGAACAATTTTGGCAAATACTTGATGCTGGCGGCTCAAGAAGATGTCATCATTACCCGCAACGGCCTTGAAATAGCCACATTGTCAGCCATAAAACACGATGCTGAGAAGCCGGCAGCAATTATGGTCGGCGAGAAGGCGAAAGATTTCAGCTATGGGGGCCGCAAGGCAACTTTTGAGGAATTTGTGGAGCTCACGGAGGACAGTGCGGAGAGATACGAATACATCGATGGCGAGATCTACCTGCAGTCTTCGCCCAAAACCCGTCATCAGTTGGCTCTGACTGAGCTGTTGGGCATTTTTTATAACTGGTTCCAGGGCAAAAAATGTGTTCCCTTCGTAGCCCCATACGACATCACCCTCAGGCGAAACCCTGAAAATATCAATGTAGTGCAGCCGGACATCATGGTTATCTGCGACCTGGAGGAAAAGCTCAATGAGAAGGATTACTACATGGGCACGCCGGCTCTGGTGGTGGAGATCCTGTCGGAAGGGACCCGCCGCATGGACCTGATCAAAAAACTCGATCTCTATATGTCCTGCGGGGTGGAGGAATACTGGATCGTCAATCCGCTAAACCGGGAGGTTATGGTGCACCTTTTCAAGGACAATGATTTTGACCGGCACATCACCTTCAAAGGGGCTGAATTGGCCCAGTCGTTTATCTTCCCGGGACTGAACGTTGAATTGGAGCGCATTTTCAAGTAGCAGCCCCAAGACATTGGGCAGCCTTGGAGAGCGAGATGGTGTGTGTCAATGACCTTGCGGTTTCGGCTTAATGGTCGGTGGGCATATGTTTAGGCAGCAAACGAATAGTATTTAGTAATCAGAACCTGTTCAGTCGGCCCTCAACCGGCCATTTAGAAGCCGCCAGGCAAGGATGATAACTCCCTAAGCTTGGGGAGGCTTGTGCTATACTATGGAATAACAGAAGAATACAGCCAGATATGTCCAACGTATTGTGAGGTTATCATTATGAAGCTGTCTGACATAATGAGCACTGACCCGGTGACTTTGACTCTGGCGCATACGATTCGAGAGGCCAGCCGGGTATTCATCGATCATGAAATTGATGGGGCCCCTGTAATTGACGAGCATGGCCGGATGGCCGGGCTATTGACCAAAAGCCACCTCTACCGGGTATTGGCCGGGGACGGTGATCCCAATGCCACGGTCGGTCAGATCATGACCACCAGCGTGCTTACCGGCCACCCCGATGAAAAGGTGCGGAATCTTATCAAGAGAAGTGTGGGACGGCTCCCGGTAGTCGATCAGGATAAAGTGGTGGGCATGATCACACGCAGCGACCTGGCCTATGCCTATTTTAACTCCTTCATTTATTTATCCAATGAACTACAGACCATCCTGGATTCCACCCATAATCTCATCGTCGCTATCGACAAAAACGCCCGGATCACTTTGGTCAACCGGGCCGCGGAGAATTTCCTGGACATCAAAAGTACTGATGTGCTGGGTCGGGAAATCATGCAAGTCATTCCCAACAGCGGCCTGGTAGAAACGCTGGTAACCGGCTGCCCCAGGCCTGTACAGAAGATTATGCTTAAGAACTCACTGTTCATATCCAACCGCACCCCAATATTAGAAGACGGCGAGATCATCGGGGCGGTGGCGGTTCTTCAGGATATCTCCGAACTCGAAAATATATCCAGAGAACTAGAAAATGTCAAAGAACTTAACCGGGAAATGGATGCCATCATCGAGTCGTCCTATGACGGACTCTACCTGACCAATGGCCAGGGCATAACCCTGCGGGTCAACGAGGCCTTTGAAAAACTGACCGGGGTCCCGGCCATTGAAATGGTGGGCCTCAACGTAGAGGACTTGGTGAGGGAACGGGGCATCGTATCAGAGTCGGTCAGTGCCCTGGTTCTGAAGCAGGGAAAACCCGTGACCATCATGCAGCGGACCCTGGCCGGCCGGACCGCACTGACTACCGGTACCCCGGTGTTCGATCGAAAAGGCCGGATATTCCGGGTGGTTTCCAATGTCCGGGACATCACCGAGCTGATGCAGCTTAAGCAGCAACTAGTGCAGGCTCAAGGGCTGAGCAAACATTATGAATCCGAGTTGCGGGCCCTGCAGATGCAGTACGACACTGAGAAGCTAATCGTCGGTTCACGGATCATGAAAGAATTGCTCGACAACGTCACCCGTATTGCTCAGGTTAAGTCAACCGTCCTGATCACTGGGGAATCCGGTACCGGCAAAGAACTGATCGCCGAGATCATCCACACCAACAGCCCGCGCCGGAAAGGCCCTTTCATCAAGATAAACTGCGGAGCCATCGCCAGTAACCTTTTGGAATCGGAGTTGTTCGGCTACGACCCGGGAGCCTTCACTGGAGCGAAAAAGGGAGGCCGGGCCGGTTACTTCGAACTGGCCGTCGGGGGGACGATTCTCCTGGATGAAATTAGCGAGCTGCCCTTCAGTTTACAAGCCAATCTATTGAGGGTGATTCAGAATAAGGAAATAATGCGGGTGGGCGGAGAAAAGACGATCCCCGTTGATGTGCGCATAATCGCCGCCACCAACCGGGATGTAGGCCAACTGGTGGCCAACAACCAGTTCCGGGAAGACCTGTACTATCGCCTCAACGTTGTGCCGGTTGAGGTCCCGCCCCTACGGGCCCGCAAGGAAGAGATACCTCTTCTGGCCGCCCATTTCATTAAGCTGTTTAACAAGAAATACGATATGCACAAGGAGTTGTTCCCTGATGTCATCGATATACTCATGAATTACGACTGGCCTGGCAATGTCCGGGAACTGGAGAATGTCATCGAGCGGTTGGTAGTGACTATCCCGAGGGATGTCCTGACCGGCGAAGACCTGCCCAATAATCTTAAAAATTTCATGCGCAAGGATGTTCATCCCCAAATATCCGTCGAAGGGGTTCTCCCCTTGAAAGAAGCCGTCGAATTTGTGGAAAGAGAGATCATCTCCCATGCCTACAGCCGCTACCGGGCTACCCGCGAGGTCGCCAGGCATCTCGGCATCGACCCTTCCACGGTTTTACGCAAGGCCGCAAAATACGGCATAACGGCCGAACCGGCCCGGAATGACTGACACCCGGGCAACCGATCGCCTCAAAATTGCCCACGACTTCATACAACTCTGACTCCCCGTCATATTGAAACCATATACCATATAATGCGGTAATTCAGCCCCTTGCCAAACTATTCTGCTTGGTGGGGGCTTTTTTATTGACTGCAGAAATGCATGGCAAAATTGCGCTGCTTTTGCTGTGGTCTCATGCAATCCTGCCTTGAACTTAGCCTTGGCAAACCCGATTGCTCATCCGGAAAAGGCCAATATACAGCCGTCTCCAATCTGCCGCAACCATGGCCAGGCAAGATTACCGGGAGAGCCTGCAGATTTACCTGACGCAGTGCTAAACAAAAAGGCGGCTGTGCCGCAAGCAATCGATATTCATTCCATCAGAAGGCCCATAAATGGGCTTTTTGCAGTTGGCACACATTTTGCTGTTACTAGTGGCAGGGAGAGCATTTGACCGGAAGGACCTATTGACCGGAATCGGATGGATCGGCAATTGTCCGGCGGCAGGTCTGGACCTGACCAGGTTGCAGATGGAAGGGAGTGCGAATATCGTGAATTTTCAAAACATTCTTTTGTCCAAGGAAGAGGGCATCGGTTGGGTAACCATGAACCGCCCCCAGCATCTAAATGCTCTGGATATGACTACTATGGAGGAATTGGATGGAGTCATCGATTTAGTCGCTGCCGACGACGAAATCAAGGTAGTGATCCTTACCGGCGCCGGTGACAAGGCTTTCGTAGCCGGGGGAGACATCGGCTTCATGTTGGGAATGACTCCTATCGAAGCAAGGAAATTTGCCCGTTTCGGTCAGATGGTGTTGCGTAGCATGGAATCGCTGCCCAAACCGATCATCGCGGCAGTCAATGGTTTCTGTCTGGGGGGCGGATGTGAATTGATGATGGCCTGCGATTTCAGCGTTGCCTCGGATATCGCGAAGTTCGGACAACCGGAGGTGGGCTTGGGAGTGACCGCGGGGTTCGGAGGGACGCAGCGGCTGCCGCGACTGATCGGCATGAACAAGGCGAGGGAACTCCTCTACACGGGTGATATCATCGGGGCGGAAGAAGCCGCTCGAATTGGATTGGTTAACAAGGTTGTGCCCGTTTCTGAACTGATCGGCGTTGCCAGAGATATCGCCATGCGGATCATCGCTAAAGGGCAGATGGCGGTTAGACTCAGTAAATCGGCCCTCAATGAAGGAATGCAGACCGACATTGACCGGGCTATGATCATCGAATCAGATATTTTCGGACTCTGTTTCAGCACTAAAGATCAGAAGGAAGGCATGATGGCCTTCCTGGAAAAAAGGAGCCCAGATTTCGGAGAGAAATAGCGGTCCGTGCAAAATGGTGCCGAATCAAACGAAGCTTGAGGAGGGATTTCAGTGGATAGGATTTTGCCTTTCAACGAAGAGCACAGGATGTTCAGGGAAGCCTTTGCGAAGTTCGTATCTGCGGAGATGGTGCCTTACTACCCGGAGTGGGAAGAGAAACAGATGGTTTCACGTGAAGTATTCACCAAAATGGGGGAGCTTGGGTTTTTGTGCCCCTGGGTGCCGGAGGAATACGGCGGCTCGGGGGCTGATTTCCTGTGCTCGGTGATAGTGGCCGAAGAAATCGCCCGTCAGGGTTGCCGGGGGGTATTCGCCTGGCTGCACAGTGACATCGTCGCCCCATATATAGGCACCTACGGCACTGAGGAGCAGAAAACCCGGTGGCTTCCCGGGGTGGCCAGCGGGGAAAAAATCCTGGCGGTGGCCATGACCGAACCGGGCGCCGGTTCTGATCTCGGGGCGATGCGTACCAAAGCTGTTCAGGACGGTGATGGCTACATCATCAACGGCTCAAAAACCTTCATTTCCAATGGCATCCTCGCCGACCTGGTTATTGTCGCTGCCAAAACCGACAGCAAAGCAGGGACCAAAGGCATCACTCTGTTTGTGGTCGAGGAGGGTACTTCCGGGTTCAACAGGGGCAAACCCATCCCCAAGGTGGGATTGCACGCCCAGGACACCGCCGAGCTGTTTTTCGAGGATTGCCGGGTGCCGGGCGCCAATATGCTGGGCGGCGAAGGCAACGGTTTCAAATGTCTGATGGAGAAACTGCAGCAGGAACGGATCATGGTCTCCCTGGTGGCGCAGGCCTCCGCCGAGCACTGTCTGGATCTGACCCTGGATTATGTTAAGAACCGGGTTTTGTTCGGTCAGCCATTGAGCAAATTTCAGAACACTCAGTTCACCCTGGCCGAAATCGCCGCTGAGATCCAGGTAGGAAGGGCTTTTCTGGATCAGCTGGTACTGCAGCACATGGCCCGCAAAAACGTGGTCAACGAGGTGAGCATGGCTAAATACTGGGTATGTGAAATGGAGAATCGGGTCGCCAGCCGCTGCCTGCAGCTGTTCGGTGGCTATGGATATTGCAGGGAATACGAGATATCCCGGATGTGGACGGACGCTCGCATCCAGACCATCTACGCGGGTACATCCGAGGTCATGAAACTGGTCATCAGCAGGGCATTGGGACTTTGATTTCAGAAAGGAGCGATAGATATGAAGATAGAAGGCAAAACCGCCATCATCAGCGGCGGGGCCTCCGGGCTCGGCGAAGCGAGTGCCCGGCGCTTGGCAGGGGCTGGCGCCAACGTGTTGATCCTGGACCTGAATGAAGATCGCGGCCAGGCGCTGGCAACCCAATTGGGCAGCCAAGCCGCGTTTATCAAGACCGATATCTGCAGTAGCACGGACATCGGCTGTGCCCTGGATTTTGTCATCGATAAGTTTGGCCGACTAGACATTGTGATCAATTGTGCGGGTGTCTCTTCGGGGATGAAAACCGCCAGCCGGAAGGGGCCCCACGATTTGGATTATTTCAGGAAGGTAATAAACATCAATCTGGTGGGAGTATTTGACGTAATGCGCCAGGCAGCCTTCCGGATGCTGCAAAACGACCTCAATGATGAAGGAGGCCGTGGAATCGTAGTCAACACCGCTTCTATTGCCGCCTTTGAGGGACAGATCGGTCAGGTGGCCTACACAGCCAGCAAAGCGGCTCTGGTAGGCATGACGCTGCCCGCGGCCCGCGACCTGGCCGGGGAAGGTGTAAGGATATGCACCATTGCCCCCGGATTGTTCGACACGCCCATGATGGCAGCCCTGCCCGAACCGGTGCGGGTCGAACTGGCCCGGAATGTGCCTTTCCCGCAAAAGCTGGGCGATCCCGACGAGTTTGCCATGCTGGCCCAGCAAATCATTGAAAACCCGATGTTAAATGGAGAAACCATCCGCCTGGATGGGGCCATCCGCATGTCTCCCAAATAGTTATGCCATGCAGCTATCTAAAACCATTAGGTTGGCCGGGATGAAGGCTAAAAATGAGGAGGTAATGGATTATGAGAAGAGTAGCAGTGATCGGAACGGGACATTCCAAGTTCTGCTTCAATTCGCCTAGAACTTCAGTGGAACTGCTGTCCGAGGTGGCTATGGACGCCATCCAGGAAGCCAATCTCACTCCGAAAGATATCCAGGCGGTCAACGTGGGCAATGTCCTGGGCGACTTCGAGGAAGGGCAGGGGATGATACAGTCCTTCTTCGCCAACGATATAGGCTGTTTCAACGTGGCGGCGAGCCGCTTTGAAGGGGCTTGCGCTTCAGGCAGTATGGCGGTAAGGGACGCGGTCATGTGGGTGGCATCGGGGTATTATGACATCATGCTGGTGGGCGGGGTGGAGAAATGCACCGCCATGGGAACCCCCCTGGCCACGCGGACTTTCTCCATGTTCGGGGACGCCCACTATGAATTCCCGGCCGGGTTCCTGTTCCCGGCAGTATTTGCCCTGTTGGCCCACTTGTATGCGAGCCAATACAATATCCCTCTGGAGATTCTGAAGGAGCAGATGGCGGCGGTATCCATCCAATCTCATGAGTATGCCATGAAGAACCCCAATGCCCAGATTCAGAAAGCGATAACTAAAGAGAATGTTTTGAATAGTTTTATGGTTTCAACCCCCATCCAGCTGCAGGATGCCTGTCCGTTTTCCGATGGGGCGGCGGCGGTGGTCATCGCTTCAGAAGAGCTGGCTAAAAAGCTGACCCCTAAACCGGTCTACTTCGCCGGCATCGGCCAGGCGTCCAGCGGCAAACTCAGTTCGCAGTCCAGATATCTGCCTCGTATCTACGCTCGGGAACTGGCCTGCCAACAATCCTATCGTATGGCCGGCATGACCCCGCAGGATATGGATCTCTGCGAATTGCATGACTGCTTCAGCATCGCTGCCCTGATAGCCGCGGAAGGGTTAGGCTTCTTTGACTTTGGCAAATCAGGCGAGGCGTGGCTGAAGGGCGAAACCAGGATAGGCGGCAAGATTCCCATCAATATCTCCGGGGGGTTAAAGGCCAAGGGCCACCCGATTGGCGCTACCGGTGTTTCCCAGGTGGTAGAAGTCACCCGGCAATTGAGGGGAGACATGGCGGAGCAAGGCCGCCAGGTCGAGGGTGCCCAAAATGGCATCATAGACACATTGGGCGGCGACGGAGTACTGGTCAGCATGATCATGACCAATCAGTGAGGAGGGTTAAAACAATGGATTATAAACTTACCTTTAAGGACTACGATAAGGCGCTTAAAAAGGATGTACTACTGGGTTTGAAGTGCAACGACTGCGGGGCCTACACCTGCCCCCCGATGATGGTGTGCGGCAAATGCGCCAGCACCAACCAGGAGATTGTGGAGATGTCCGGCAAAGGCAGGATCGTCACCTTTACCACCTGCAACATCGCCGCCGAGGGACGAGAAAATGAGAACCCCTATACCATCGTGATGGTGGAACTTGATGAAGGCCCCTGGATCATGGGCAATCTGGTATCCATGGACCCCAAGAAAGTAACCATGGATGTCATCGGCAAACCGGTGCAGGTCGGCCATCGCGTATATCCCGGTGACAAGTATTCTCCACAACCCATGGCCCGGCCGGCCTTCTGCATTATCGTGTAGGGGCTGCGGGCCTTTGGCCGCGACGTAAACGAGGGCTAATAGTAAGGAGGGTATGAATATGTGGAAAAAGGAATATCAGGCCAAAATGATCTCCATCGAAGAAGCGGCCCGGAAGGTCGAATCGGGCGATGTGGTCGGCACCGGGCTGGCCATTGGTTCAGGATCGCCGGACATCTTCAACGCCATTCTGGACCGGTGGCAGGAATTAAAGGGGGTAAGGATACTCGATACCATCGGACTTTATCCTTTCAAATTCCAGGATCCTGAGTATATGCTGCCCCTGGACGGCCATATCAACTATATGCCGGCATTCAGCATCGCAACCGGCCGGCGCATGAACACGACCAAGCAAGCGGAATTTTACCCGGTTATGAGCTCCGACCTGGCCGATAAGGTGTGGCACAAGTCGGACGTATTTATCGCCAAAGTGACCCCACCTAATTCTGCCGGGTATGTCAATCTGGGGCTGACCAACTTCTACACCCTGGACACCATCCGGCGGGGCCGTGCCTCCGGCAAGCAGCGCGTTACCATTGGCGAAGTCAACGATCAGATGCCGGTGATCTACGGGAATAATTGGATGCATATCTCCGAATTTGACTATTTCGTGGAAAACTCCACCAAAATACCGACATTTGGCCGGGGCACCCCGACCGAAACAGACAAAGCCATAGCCGGGTATGTGCTGGACCTGATAGAAGATGGGGATACCATCCAGATGGGCATCGGTGGGATACCAGAAGCAGTGGTGAGCGGCCTGGAGGGCAAGAAGGACCTGGGGGTCCTGACTGAAATGTTCCCCATCGGATTGCCCCAGCTGGTGGCACAAGGCATTGTAACTAACAAGCACAAACCTTTTCACCAGGGTGTTACCGTGGCCACATTCTGCATGGGTGACGAAGAGATGTACAGATATGTGGAGCAAAACCCGGCCTGTGAATTTTACCCTTCATCATATACCAACAGCCCGGTATTCATCGCCCAGCACCCCAACATGGTGGCTATGAACATGGCCTTGATGGTGGACCTCAGCGGGCAGATTAATTCCGAGGGGCTGGGCCATACCCAGATCAGCGGCTCAGGCGGGCAGCTGGATTTCATGATCGGCTCCTTCTGGTCGCAAGGGGGCAAGGGGATTACCCTGTTGTATTCATCCAGGAAAATGAAGGATGGTTCACTGTCCTCCGCAATCGTGCCTGAGCTTCCCATAGGCTCGCCAATCACCGTACCCCGCACTTACGCCCAGTATGTAGTCACCGAATACGGGGTTGCCAACCTGCGCTACAAATCCAGGACCGAACGCGCCAAGGAGCTGATCGCGGTGGCTCATCCCGACCTGCGCGGGGAGCTGTACGCCAGCTTGAAAAAGAATTTCTTTCCGTTCGCCAGCATGGCTAGTATAAAATAGGGGGGAGGGGATTGAGCCGACGGGAATGATTCTTCAAGAGCTCACAAAAAGAGCCGGGCAAAAAGGCTGACGGCCAGGTAATGGGGGAATGATGGTCCAAGGTGCGCCAAGGTTGCACTGACAGGACGGAACCCGAAATGACTTGGCTATCAGCCTTCGTTTGCTTTGAAAGAAGCATCCGCGCCGCACTGCCCATTCCATACGGACTCAACCCTCACAAACAAAGGTTGAGCCCGTATGGAATTTTGAATAATGATTCTGGTATAAAAAGATATTAGATCATTCGTTGTTCTTAAATCCACATGTGCATAACGCGTATCCCGCCACCACGCCCATCACCAACGAGAAATCTCTTGGTAGTGGTTGAAAAGTCGGTATGCTTATGAACCACGGAATTAGATTGAAGAGGCATAAGGACAGTGCAGGGATAGCGACCAAAACCAACTTAACCCAATTTATTTTTTTTTGCTGATGGATTTGAGAGCTAATGCGTGACTCAAACCCTAATAAAACACCGATTAAAAGAACTGAGGCGAAAAGACCGATAACTGCAAAATCACTGGATTTCGGGTATACTAGGCGTAATTTCGTAAGAATGGTTGTTAAATTATAGAACAGGAGATAAACAAGGGCCCATAATAATACAACAACCGATAAATATTTCTGCATCTTGTATATCCTCCTGGTGTATCAGTTATGGCTAATAGCCATAAAACCATATTCCCCCATCTCCTATAATATGTTTTTTAAAGGTATCGTTCCAATATAAATCGGCAGTCCAACTATGCGAAATTGTTTCGATTAAGTTATTCTTACGTACAGGATTCCACCCGCCGGCCCTGGTGGTGGAGAGGGACCCGCCGCATGGACCTGATCAAGAAACTCGACCTCTATATGTCCTGCGGGGTGGAGGAATACTGGATCGTCAATCCGCTCAACCGGGAGGTTATGGTGTACCTTTTTAAGGACAATGATTTTGACCGGCACATCACCTTCAAAGGGTCTGATTTGGCCCAGTCGTTTATCTTCCCGGGACTGAACGTTGAATTGGAGCGCATTTTCAAGTAGAGGTTTTCTCGGAGCTGGGCAACACGGGACCACTGGGAAAACAAATACAATCTTATGGTATTGAAAGTGCAAGATATCAGTTTGTTTTTGCATAACCATTTTAGTGGTGACTGAAACCTGGAAAAAGGATGATCAATAAAATGAAAAGAGTCTTTATATCTGGGCTGGTTGTGCCCTTGATGCTTTTTGCTGTAGGAACAAGCGGTTTAGCCAGCGCGGCCCAAGGCGATGATGATGTTCGTGAAAAATTAAGAAATGAAGGGGTCTGGTTGACTCCAGAAGAAAGTGCGCAACAGAAAGCTGAATTGGATAGCCTGTTAGATTCCTTAGACAGTGCCGCCGATATGCTGGAGAGTATGCCTGCTCTTTCGGTAAGCGTACAAATAAACGGCTCGTTGGTGAATGCTCCGGCGGATATGGATGTAGTTGAAGGACAGGTTATGGTTCCTATTCGCTGGGCGGCTGAACAATTGGGGGCCAGTGCTGTGGAGTGGGATGCTGCGACCCGAACCATAGCCATTGAGACCGGTCAGGATTTCTATAGTATGGAGAAACTGGCGTCATATAGCAGAGGGCTGAAAATCAGCACTGAGGAACTGGAAAGCCGGATCTGGCCGCTTCCGGAAAAGGTTGAAAACCTGCAGATAGCCGATCTGGTGTCTGACCGCAAATGGATTCTGGAGCTGAAAGAATATAAGGCCAGACTGATGGACCCAGCCTTGGCCCCGGATCCGGTCAACATATGTATTGCCAGCGACGATGGCCGCTATGAACACAGTTCGCTGATATACAGCATTGACAATCGCCAGGGACATTATTATCTGCCCATGGACTGGCTGGAGTATCTGTTTAAGGCCAGGGTTCATTATGACCAGGCCGCTAATCTGCTATCTATTCAAACTCCTGATGTGGATTTAATCAAATCCGAAATTGCCCGGTTAGAAAACGCTCTTATTCCCTCCAGCCCTGACGAAGCCGTCAAACTATGGGGCCGGGGCGAACAGACCCGCAACGGGGCCTTGCAGTATTTGGCCTTATCCCCGCAATTGCGCCAGGAAGCAGACGCCAGTGACTATGTCCGGCAAAGCTACTGGGTTACGGGCATGTCCAGCCCCTGGGTGGGGCCGATCACCATAGTGTCCCAGGAGCAACTCAGTGATACCGAGATAGAGTACACCCTCTCTTTCCCTGAAATGACCTCAAGCCCTCCCCATACCACCGCAACAGAAAAGCTGATGGTGGAGAAGCTTATCGACGATGGCGGGGGAGGATGGTTTATCACCCGGGTATTGCAGTCCAGCGACTATGGAATTATTGACGGCCCTAAGCATTATATAAGGCATGATGTAGACGGAGGCGGTAAGTATGTAACCGCACAAATAACGGTCAATCACCTCAATAACCAGTGGGAATTGACCGTAACCAAGGATGATTCTGAGGCCGCTGTCGAAATATTTAAGGGTGATAACAAGGGTTTTGACGTATCAACCATTGCCGCTGCTCATATCATCAGCCCGGATACGGTAGATTTTCTACTTGTAACCGATTACCGGAGCATGCCCTTTGGAGGATGTGGCTATGAGTTATACAGTTTGAAAGACGCAGCCCTAGCCCAGATTGATCTCTCCACCATAACCCATGGCACGCCGTTCTCCATTCATGTGGATGAAGTCCGCCGCTCGGCGGAGATCGAAAGCAATGGAGCTGTTGCAGCGGTGCCGCTGTCAGACTGGGATATGCACGGTTACCAGCAATACGGAAATGAGTTTTGCCAGAATTTCTTTATCAGCATGGACTTGCAAAGCGTAGACGGAGAGGCCTTGCCAGAGATCGTCACTACCGAGGTCATTGCCGCGACACTGCCCCATCACTTGACTTATCTGCATACCACTTATAAATATGTTAATGGAGCCTGGAAAATAGAACAAACCGACTTTTCGGATCAACCGTCTCAGCATATTTAATCAAACCTGGGGATGGAGAACGAACATTGAATTCATTTTTACGAAAACATGGTAAGCAAGCCTTAAGCTTGGGGATCGTTCTGCTGCTGGTTTGCGGCACCGTTTTTTTGACGGTTGACTGTTATGTGGAGCGGGTCGGGGCTAAGTATATTTATTCGGCGCAGGAGGTGCCGGAAGCTGATACGGTCCTTATTCTAGGGGCCTATGTATATCCCGACGGAACATTGTCGGCCATGCTCAAGGATCGTGTAACCGTAGGGCACGAGCTATACCAACAAGGCAAAGCCCCCAAAATCATCGTGAGCGGCGACCATGGACGCACGGATTATGATGAAGTAAACACCATGAAAGAATTTCTTAAGAGCAAAGGTATGCCCGGTCAGGATATATTTATGGATCATGCCGGTTTCAGCACCTATGAAAGCCTGTACCGGGCCAGGGATATTTTTCAGGTAAAGAAGGTTATCATCATAACCCAGGAGTATCATCTGCTGCGGGCGGTTTTCATAGCCAGGGAACTGGGTCTGGAAGCCTATGGGGTGGCTTCTGACAAGCATGATTACGGGCAGGTCATGGCTGCTTACGAAGTGAGGGAGATGGCGGCCCGGAACAAAGATTTCTGGCTGGCCAAGGTAATCAAGCCCCAGCCTACTTTTTTGGGTGAAGTTATCCCGGTGTTCGGTGATGGCGGGGCCACGGACGACAAATAAACCGATGTCTTTGTTGGGATGCAATACTTGTTAAAAGCAACCAACACCAGGCGAAACACAAGCTTTATTAGCGAGTAATATTAGGAGGTTGATACATAATGAAACAAATCCTGTCGGTTCTGCTGCTGGCCTTATTCTTTATTGCCGGCCCGTCTTTTATAACCCCGGCCCAGGGGCAAGAGAGAGTCTCAGTCTTTGTAGACGACCTGCCCTTAGAGCTCGATGTTTCGCCGGTAATCGAAAACGGCCGTACTCTGGTGCCCTTCCGGGCTATAGCGGAGGCCATGAACATAGTTGTCAGCTGGGACGATCAATCGCGTACAGTAAACGCAACTGATGGGGTCACGACGGTCCGTCTGCAAATCGATAACCGTACTGCTTACCGCAATAACAACCCTCTGACATTAGAGGCGGCGCCGCGGATATCTAGCGGGCGCACCCTGATACCGCTGCGCTTTTTCAGCGAGGCCTTCGATTGCCGGGTGGAATGGAACAGCGAAACATACCGGGTTAGCGTCGCCACTCCCCCCAAAGCCATGACCGTCATAGGCTTCTATGCCCTGGGTGACAGCCAAACCAGCAGTTGGACCGACCTGTTTGGCCAGAGCTATCCCAATGCCGCTGAAGGCAACACCGACGTGGTATCCGAATTGGCTCTGGGCTGGTACAGTATTGACAGTCAGGGCAGCCTGCTGGATAAAAGCCGCACCGGATGGCAGCGCCCCGAGGGTTGGGAACAGGTATTGGATGGTGCTGAAAAACACCATTTATCGAGCGAGATGGTAATCCATGTGACCGATAGCGATGGCGCCATCTCCGCGCTGTTAAACGACCCGCTTGCCATGGATCGGGCGGTAAAAGCCATTGCAGCCGAAGCCGGGCAATACAGCGGGGTCAACCTGGACTTCGAAGGTCTGGGCTATAATGATAGCGGAGAACAACTGAGAAAGGTGCAGCGGAGCTTTACCAGCTTCGTCGACATGCTGGTCCGGGAACTGCACGCCAACGGCAGCAGGCTGACCCTCACCCTGCATGCCCCCAACAGCGCTTACCCCGGTTACGACTACCAGGCCCTGGGCCGGAGCGCTGACCGGATCATTATCATGGCCTACGATTACGGCCCCAAGCCGGAGCCTATCGTCCAGGTGACTCAGGCTGTGGAAACAGCCATCGCTGCGGTTCCTGCCAATAAGCTGATCCTGGGCATTTCCGCCCCCAGCGAAACGGCTGCCAGCATTAACGCCAAGGTGGGCATCGCCAAGCGTTATAATCTGAACGGTATTGCCTTATGGCGCCTGGGCTTGATTGATGACGGGATGTGGCAAACCTTGAGAAGCAGCCTCACCAAATAATTGTGCCGTGGGGACGGGGTTTATGAGTAAATTTTATCGGTTATAGCTGGCTTATACTCTATATCATGCCTTTCAGGGGTGGCGAGGTTGTACCCATCTCAACGCCGGGTTTTAATTCTGATTAGAAATGGCCAAACTACATATTATTTGGTATTTTTCGAAAGGATAGTTACATGGCTGAATTCCCGTCGTTTGAGCAGGTTCTGGACGCTCAAAATCTCTGTACCGACTATCAAGTTCAGCATTGGCTTCGCTATGAGTTGTTTACGCCTCAATTCTGGTTGCTGGCAGCCATGCTGGTTTTGCCCTGGTTGGTTTGGTGGCGGTTGGTGGATAAGAAAAGGCTGCTGGAAATCATCATTTATGGTTTGATGATACAGACTATTGCCACCTCACTGGATGAAATCGGCTGCCAGCTCAACTGGTGGGAATATCGTTATGATATCGAGCCTCTTTTTCCCCGATTGATCCCTATGAACTTTACCGTACTACCCATAGCTTACATGTTGATTTATCAATATTATCCGCAATGGAAAAGGTTTATCTTAATGAATACCCTGGCAGCGGCGCTGTTTGCCTTTGTCGGAGAACCGCTGCTCATATCAATCGATATCTACGTGATGCTATTGTGGAAGTACTGGTATTCGTTTCCGATATACATAATGATTGCGATATTCTTGAAAGCGGTAATGCAAATGATTATGAAGGCGCACCACCGTTTTAACTGAATCAGCAACGCTATGCCTTGTATCAGCTCCGGTCATCAAGAGCCTGGAACACTTCGCCCGTCCCGCTGCAATACTCATCGAACCAGCTGAAAGGACGGGTAAAGATGAAAAAGTCAGCGATCTCTGCTTCGTTTATTCGGATTAATCAAGAAAGATTCTTGATCTGTGTCTGAGGTGGGAATGGGGGCATTTAAGTGTGTAGATATTTATTATCTTATCTGATGCCAGTAAAAACAATGAACCATGGAAAAATAGTTGTAGTGATTAGAGGCTTAAAGTTTGAAGCTGAAACCTGGCTTGAGGTTATACGGCAGATCGAAGAGAAAATCGAATTCTATCGGAAAGAAATGTCTGCCGATATGAGAAATGTTACTTACTCGTTGCCTGGAGGTAACCTTCATGGTAAATGGAATCCAAATTTAATAGTATTAAAAAATGATATTAAGAATTTACAGGTCCTCGAAGAGTATCTCAGGAAACACCATCCCCGGAATTATAGCAGCTTATAGCATCTTGCCATATCGCTTAAATTGCGACAGGGTGTCGAGTTGTTACAAATTTTTTGGGAGCAAAAGTTAAGGCTGGTCGGCGGAGCCGCCATTTTTTGCCGGGGGCGTGTTTTCAATATATATGCTGTGGCTCGGAAATGCGAAACTCACTCCCAAGTCCTCAAGGATCTCCATGATTCTTAAATTTATATCTTCGCGTACTGCCAGGTGTTCTGCCCACACCGTAGTGACAGTAAAAAAGTAAACCTTGATATCCAGACTACTATCATTAAAGTTTTCTAAAAAAACCATTATAGTTTCGGGATGAACCTCGGGATGGTTTTCCAGCAAGGTTTTGATTCTGCTTACACATTGCTGCACTTGCCAGCGGGTGGCATCATACGTAATTTGCAGGTAAAAAGAGACCCGCCTTTTGCCTCGGCGCGAATTATTGGTGATAGCCTCATTGGCAAGCGTAGCATTGGGAACCAGTATTAAGGATTCATCAAAAGCCCTTATCCGGGTAGTTCGGAAAGTTATAGTTTCCACTATGCCATCAGTCGTGCTGGTGGTAATCCAGTCTCCCGAAACAAAAGGTTTTTCCAGGATAATAACAATTCCGCCAAAGACATTGGCCAGAACGTCTTTGGCTGCCAAAGCGAAAGCCAGCCCGCCCAAGCCCAGACCAGCGATAAAGCCGTTCACATCATATCCCCACTCCTGGGCTATTACTACTATTACCAGAGATAAAAGCACAAACCGGGCTATTTTAGAGAAAAAGGAAATGATGATGCCGTCCAGATTAAATTTGCGCTGCAGCTCCTGTGACAACGGCGAATCGGTTTCAGCCAGCGCATACAATCCCCAGGCGATCAGAATAATGATCAGAGAGCGAAACAGATTTAATATCAGTGTATCCGCGGCAGCACTTAAAGGCAGATAACGGAGTGCACAGTAAATCCCGGTTAGCAGAATAAGCCATTCTGCCGGCCTGTAGAAAGCGGCCAGTAATTTGTCATCATAATCATTGCCGCTTTTTTGGGCTATTCCCTCCAGCCAGGGGAAAACACGTTTCTTTACTATTTTGCCAAGGATATAAAACCCCAGGAGTATCAGTAAAGCGATGACAGCCGATTGTACTATTTGGTAAGTCCAGATGGTATTGAGCCAGGTCAGACCGAGTTGATCAAAAATTTCATTCATAGCTTCTATTGGCGGTTACCCGCATATTTATTCCTTTCTGATCTATGGCAATTATATTAGCACAGTTCGAAGCCAGTTTGCACATATAAAGAAAAGGAAAGCAGGCATAAGAAGAAAGAGCTTACCAGCGGGAAGGGGGGAGGTTATTGGGAAAACGGCTGCGCGGGGAACTCTCATCATAATAAAGATGATAGTGATTCTCCACCCGGATTTCCGGGGTTTTATGCTCCAAACATAGTTTGAGGCTTCCGGTTAAGGCTAATCCGGCAAATAGCAGGGCCAGAAGATAGGGCCACCAACCCGTCAGCATCAATCCATATGCAGCAAATTGACATAGCAACAGGCTAAAAACCACCAAGCCGCAATGTCGGCTCTGTTTTGACAAATCAGCATCCTCCTGAACTCATTTCATTACTGAGTTTCCACTATATCGCAGCCCTTTATACCTTTTACAATGACAAGCCTGTGGTTTGCATCCGCGGGCGGCAATGTGCCAAAATCTTTGCATTGCCAGTGTCACGACCCGGATCATTGACTTGATTCACTTCAACGCAGAAATAGTAAAAACATTTGCGCCATCAACGCCTTTAATGGCAATAAGCCAATTTCTGCTTTGAACAAAAACGACTCAAGTTATAGAATAAAAGTAGACAGAGAAGCTGAAGAAGGGGTGAGTCTGGTGAGCGAAAACAGCTCGCTTTTACCAGGTAAGTTTTTTTTCGAGTACATTCCTGACATCGCATTAATAGTAAAGCCGGACGGTCAGATAGTCGAAGCCAATCCGGCTGCTTGTACCGCTTACGGTTACGACCGGGAAGAGCTTTTGGAATTGGATATCTTTAAGCTTACCCCCGCATATCTGCATGGACTTCTCTTGGAACAATTCAAGAAAGCCAAAAGAGGCGGGGCGCTGGTCGAGATGCTGCAGCACGACCGCGAAGGCCAGGATATCCCGGTAGAAATGAATCTGCAGCCGGTGCGCTATCAGGACCAGTTATACTTTCTGTGCTCTATTCGAGATATCACCCATCTGCTGGAGATCTTATCAAAAAAGGATCATTTGAGCTGGCTGACCCGCATGTTTACCAACATTTTCATGCATATCACCGATGGGGTTATGATCCTCGATACTGAGGGCCACATTAATGAAGTCAATCTGGCTGCGGAGAGAATCCTCAATAAAAAAGCGGCCCAAATGAAAGGGCAGCCCATTGGGCGGATATTGGGCATTAAAACCCCTTATACCAATGAACTCCTGCGGCGGGGAAAACCGTACAGTGATATCGAGATATTTGTTGAGAGCGGCGGGAAAAATATTCAACTGACCCTGACCGGAAACCCGGTAAGAGATGAAGAGGACCGCCTCAGCGGCGGCATACTTTTCATGCGTCCTATCGAGAACATCCA
The DNA here is from genome assembly GCF_002316705.1 of Syntrophomonas sp. UBA1041. Taxonomy (NCBI): domain Bacteria; kingdom Bacillati; phylum Bacillota; class Clostridia; order Eubacteriales; family Syntrophomonadaceae; genus Syntrophomonas; species Syntrophomonas sp. UBA1041. The sequence goes on along the minus strand of NZ_DCEA01000053.1, from coordinate 62,166 downwards.
TAACCTGGTGCATCGCTTCACCGGAAACCGGGCTAGTTTTCAGTTCGATGATATCGTTACTGTAAGTGACAACGTTTTAGAAACCATTCGCCTTGCCGCTCAGGCCGCCGGAAGCATGAGCAACGTGCTTTTAGAAGGCGAAAGCGGAACCGGCAAAGAGGTTTTTGCCCAGGCCATCCACAATCAGGGCAGCCGCCGCAGCGGGCCTTTTATCGCGGTCAATTGCGGAGCCATCCCGCGCGAACTGGTGGGGAGTGAACTGTTTGGCTATGCTGAAGGAGCCTTCACCGGAGCCAGAAAAGGGGGCAGCCCGGGAAAATTCGAACTGGCTTCGGGGGGGACCCTGTTTCTTGATGAGATCGGCGACATGCCACTGGAGCAGCAGGTTACCTTGTTAAGAGTCTTGCAAGAAAAAAGCATTACCAGAATCGGGGACAGCAAACTCATACCCATTGACGTAAGGGTGATCTGCGCCACCAACAAGAACCTGTGGGAAGAGGTTGAAATCGGCAGCTTCCGAGCCGACCTTTACTACCGCCTCAATGTTATTTCTATACAGATTCCGCCCTTGCGGTCGCGTATCAGAGACATCCCGCTCCTGTTCGATTATTTCCTGGAGGCTATTCGCTCCAAAACGGGGCGCCAGTTCTTCTATGATAAAGAAAGCTTGATGAAGCCTTTGCAGAGATACCATTGGCCCGGCAATATCCGGGAATTGCAGAACGTGGTTGAACGCATGGTCAATATAGCCGGCGGGCCGAATTTGAGCATAGAGCATTTGCCCCCTGAAATAAGAAAGAACGACTTCGCAGGCAATTCATTCAATCGGGCGGGCAAGGCCGAAACCATATTTGAAGCCCGGCAAAACAGCAAAAAGCAGCGGGCTGAGCAGGAAAAACAGAACATCATGGCCCTGCTGGATAAATACAATGGAAATGTAAGCCAGGTAGCCCGTGAGATGGGATATGACCGCAGCACCATCTATAGAAAGATGCGCAATTATAGTATCCAATCAACATAATAGCGTTGCATCATATTGCGTTTTGCAACATAATGCAACATAAAGCCGCAGTGGCGCAACAATTCGTAATAAATAAGTTGGCTAGCCCATAATTGGTATAGAAAATAAAAGAACCGTTTAAATCGCCGTTTGCGGCGATTTTATATTTTTTATTGCCGGCATGGATGATTTGGCATGAAGATTGCTTATATATTAGAAGCAGAACCAGTTATTTTGCAGTACTATTTTGGGGGAGGTTGAGGCCAGGAGATGAATATTCGTCGCGGCAGGGATGATCCCGCAGTGTAGGAGCAGCCAGGCAATCAGGATGAGGTCGCTGCGGGTGTAGATTATGAGCGGAACGCATCCGTATCCTTCGCCAAGGAATAGACGACCCGGCGATTGCCCTCAAGAAAGTTCAATGTCATCAAATCACCTATAGAAAGCCCATAATAAATGGGATGTAGCGCCAGGAGGAGTTATTAAATACGTATATAAAATAAAGAAAATCTGTCAGGTTCCAGAAACACTGGCAGAACTAGAAAAAGGGCCTGCTAAGCAAGGAGTATAGGGCGGATTTTAGCAAAGGCCTATTGAGAGGAGGAGCATACTTGGCGCGGATTGATGACCTGGTTCTGAAGAATGCTTTGATAGCTAATTACGAAGGAGAGATTAAGGATAGGAAGCCTCATGGAATAGGTTGTGCATATTATCGCAGCGGCGGACGTTATGAAGGCAGTTGGAAAGAAGGTAAACGTTCCGGTTATGGCAAGGAATTCTATCCGGATGGGACTCTGAGATACGAAGGAAACTGGGAGAACGGGCTGCGCAGTGGTTATGGCAAATCTTACTATACCACCGGTGAACTGGCCTATGAAGGAGAATGGTCCAAGGATAAACCTGTTAATTATCCGGAATCATACTTAACTCCCTAAAAATAATCCCCAAAATCTTTTATTAAATTGCTACCCCCACCCCTTCACAATATTTCTCTCTAAACCCGCTTAAACCTAAGCGGGTATCTTTTTGCCCATTTTAGGTTGGTCTCCTGAGCTTCCCCTATCTAACCTCGATGGGATCACTGATCACCCCGGTTTGCTTTAACTTGAATTCTGCTTCGACAGTAACGGTTACTGTGGGATAAATCTGTTCCCAATTGTATTCAATTTCCTCCCAAACTCCGGGGTTGGTACGATGGATCTTGTCCCCAAATCCCATGACGTCTGAATACAAGTCCTGGCTCTTTTTCACCGCCTCCAGGCAGCGTTTTTCAATTTCTTGGTTAACCAGATTTTCAACCTTCTGCCAGTTTTCCGGAGCTATTTTAACCAAAGCATCGCTTTCTTCCACTAAAATTCCGCTGGCCTTAATAACAACTTTAAACTCGATCCCGCTATCTGTAAAAATCGGCTCAATTTTAGTTTTGGAATTGTCAATGCGAATCGAGACGTTCTTGGTACTGTCATCGACGGCGATGGTTATAGCCCCGGTTTTCACCTGATCGTTCAGAAACAATAGGCCTTGACTCTCTTCTTCATTCATCAAGCCCTGCATTTTGTCACCTCGAAATAAAGCAAAACCGATGGCTTCAAAGGTTTTCCTTTGTGGCTGATTTTCTGTTTCAGCTTCGCTGCCGCCCTGAGTGCCGGAAGATGGATTCGGAGTGCTGCCTGCCTGGTTTTGTATGATAGGTGAGCTCGGCTCTCGAGGAGTAAAAATAGTCATATAAGGTATTACGGTTTCTTTTCCGGGAGTCAGCAGGGCATAAGAGACATTAAATAAATCCGTCCCTTTCACATTGGCAATATTGGTCCGAGCATTTTTAAGAATACCATCGATCTCTGCTGATAGACTGGGCTCGTACTCGGGTTGGGAGTTGAGGAAATCCGATGCCATGCCTTTACATATTACGATCCAGGTGCGCTCGCGGATCTCCTGGTGTCTCAGCAAGAAATCCATGATCTGGCCCAATCCGTGGCGGGCTGTTTCCTCCCCGATGACCACCACGACTACCTGGCCGATAAAAAGCTTTCTGGAGGAGCGCAGATCCAAGTTTCTTCCCGCATCCCAAATGGTATCCCCATTGATGGAAATGACATGGTTGGTGTGGCTCTTCTGGGGATCAGTTATATCACTTGAGCTGCCCATTCCCCCGCCTCCTTGAGGAGGTTTGGCGGAGAGGATAGTCAATCGAAACTGGGGTTTCCCATCCACTGCCAGGTAGTCAAACCCGAGAGCGGTACTGAGGTTCATCTGCTGAGTTTCTCTTCGGCCCCAGCAACCGGCGATGGAAAAAGGCATTAACGCCAGTAAAACTATTATTAGAATTTTTTTGCGATAATTTACTTTACCCATCCTGCGGCATCTCCTTTTTGCGTAAAATCGCAATCAGCAGGACCAGGGCCGGAATGATCAATTCAACGGTATATCCATAGTAAGGCCAGACCTTGGACAAAAACTCCACCACTTGAATATAGGTTCCATAAAAAATATTTCCAGCCAGGATGGTTACGCCTGCCACCGGGATCGCCGCCCATTTGTATTCTTTAAGGCCCAGAGTGGTGGCAGCGGCTATGCTGGATACGTGGTAAAAGATAGCCAGTTTTACGGTGACTCCGGCTACCCAGATTATGACGATAACCAATTCCATGCGTTCCAGGATACCGGCAACAGAAATATAACGGGCCAGGGTGTTTCCCGAATAGGTCAGGCGGCTGGTAAACAGATCGCCGAATACCCCGATGGTGGTAGCCACTACCGCCGTTGCGATAACACCAGCAATGAGAACCATTCCCACCGCTGCTTTGAACCCCTCATTCTTTTGATTTAAGTAGGGAAAAAGCATTAATATTATAAATACCTCACCCCGCCAGGCCGCCGGAGTCATGCTGCCCTTTAGAACCGGCATCCAACCGTTTTCGAGTATGGGCAGGAAATTACTCGGATTAATATCTTTTACGACCAGAATAATGAGGATTGCCAGAGAAAAAACGAATATGGGAAAAACGATTTCATTATGGCGGGCTATTACTTCGATGCCTAAATACACCCCATAGACGGCTACTCCGGCCAGTACCAATTGCAAAACCAGCACCGGGGTTTGAATAAGAAAATTGGTGTTGATGAATTGAGCGCCTTCGATCACCATAACCGAAGTGATATGGATAAAAACCCCAGTATAAAGGAAACCCAAAATTTTTCCGGGAATTTTGCCGACTATTTTCGGCAAGTACTGAGTGAAGACTTCATCAGGGAAGCGCCTGGCCAGCAACATGCAAACCAACGCCACCATCAAGGCATAAAGCGTAACCGGGACCAGAAGGGATATCCAGGCGTCCGGTCCGGCCCCTTTGGCGGTGATGGAAGGAACATAAAGAAATGAAGTGGCCAAATCAGCAATTAATAGTAGAAATAGTAATTGCACACTACTGATCCGGCCTTTATCCAGCATCATTTGTCCCCTTTCTCCTGGTCAGGGTGCCGCCTCTTGCTGCGGGAGGCCTGGGTTTTAAATCATTGTCCTGCCTTATGGGATCAATGTATCCTGTCAAACGAGGCCGTGACTTCATCATCCAATTGGGAAATCTGATAAAACTGTCCTTTAAGTCTCCCAGGCTCAAGGGCGCCAGGGGAGACAGGTATGGTACTCCGAAAGAACGCAGCGAAGAGGTGTGGAGATTTAATAGCGACACTCCGGCCATAATTCCGAACAGTCCCAACACCGCCCCGGCTCCCATGAAAAAAAACCGCAGAATGCGAACGGTATTGGCCAGAGATAATGAAGGGATCGAATAGGAGGCAATAGCGGTGATTGCAACCACCACAACCATTCCTGAAGATACTATTCCCGCACTTACTGCTGCCTGGCCTACCACAATGGTTCCCACTATACTGATTGTCTGTCCGAAAGTACGGGGAAGCCGTATACCGGCTTCCCGCAAGATCTCGAAGCTTAATTCCATCAGCAGGGCTTCTGCAAAAGCGGGAAAGGGCACCCCCTCACGATTGGAGACCACGGTAACCAGCAGCGATGGAGGAATCAATTCTTGATGGTAGGAAATGATAGCTACATATAAACCGGGCGCCAGCACAGCAATTAAAAAGGCTACCCAGCGAAGCGACCTGATCAGCGAAGCATACCAGTAGCGATTGTTGTAATCGTCGCTGGAAGAAAGCTGGTTGGCCAGAGTGCAAGGCATGAGCAGGGCGTAAGCTGTGCCGTCGATAATTAAGGCTGCACCTCCTTCAAGCAGGTGGGCAGCCAGTCGGTCGGGTCGCTCCGTAGAGTCAATACTGCTAAATAGAGAATATGGACTGTCCTGAATGTGTTCTTCGATCTGGCCGCCGCTCAATATCCCATCAACGTTAATCCGTTCCAAGCGTATCTTTATCTCTCCAACCAGTCCTTCGGGAGCAATACTTTTAAGATAAACCAGATCTATTGTAGTTTTGGTTATTGATCCCACCGATAATTTTTCTACCGCCAGCTGTGAAGTGGGTAAACGTTGGCGCAATAGCCCCATATTGGTATGTATGTCTTCATTAAATGCCTGGGAAGGACCCATTACCGCAGTCTGACTTACCGGCTGGGAAACCTGACGCTTAAGACTGTCATCAGGCATCAGGATCAAGAGTGCGGTGTCCTGTCCCTCTACCAGGAGACATACTGATCCTTTGCAGATATGATCCGTGATTTCTGGCCAATGCCTGGTTTCTTGCATTCTGGCTGCAGGGACCACGCTTTTTTTTAAGCAAGCCAGGAGGCGTTTGCCTATTAAACCGTCTTCTATCCCAAGTAAAGATCTTAAAAGGCTTTTTTGTAAAAGATCATCATTGACCAGGCTGTCAAGATAAACAAGCAAGGCTTTGGCAACCTTTTCCGAACCGATTATAAATTCATGGATAATCAGATCGTCGCATCGATCGAATATTTCTTGCAAGGTGCGTCTGTTCTGATTAAAATCATTACCCATGGTTTGCACTTCGATCACCGATCCAAATTCCTGCTGCTCTGCAAAAGGTTTGCCGCCTTTCAAGGGCTTTATGGCTTTAATAAGGTTTGCCAACCGTGTAAACATATACCAATTCCTTATTACTAAATAGTATTTGATAAACCTATGATCTACATCATTAAATGACAATAAAAGTGTTGCATCTATTCTCCCTATTATTTAGTTTTTCAAGTATTTCTAAAACCATTCCCCTTCTTCCCGGAAAAGAGGAAATGTAAGCTGCGGTCTTTCCTGGTTTTTTAACTTGACAGTGAACGCTATAACAGGGATGTCAACACAGTTCAGGAGTGCTGATTTATGTCTATGGTTGCTGACGTGAGGGGAATGGCGCGCTGAGTGGAAGATGCGAGCTGTTGGTTGTCGGAATGGATGTACAAAGTAAACGCCCTATGCTAGAGCCCTTGACTACAGCTATCCACAAACTGCTTAATTCAGCAACACTGAAGGTTATGAAAGACTGGTGCAGTGGATGCAAAGCATAAGCGAGCAGAACGGCAAGACGGATACGATCGTCGGCTTCGAACCCACTGGACATTACTGGTTTCACATGCCTCTAAAATCTCTTTGTTATGAGGTTTTATGATGTGTTACTGTCAAACTCGAGTCCATCATCCATCATTTTCGAAAGCCGAAACATGGAAATAAAAGAGGCTATCTTTTTGATAGCCTCTTTAGAATTTCGATATAGTAGTGGCGGAGAAAGGACTTCAACATTACATAACCTTATAGACCTTATTGAACCTCCGAATTTAATAAATAAAATTAACTAATTTGGGTTAACTAATGAACTTGACTTATTTGGATTGGTAATTTGGACTCATACTGATTTGGATTAATTAACTTGAATTAACTAACTGGTTTTACTAAATGTGGACTTGATTCATAATTCTCCGCCACTTGAGAATATTATATTTACCTTTGTGGTGAAAGTCAATAATGAATTTTGATTTTTATATAACGGTGAGGGTAGGTCAGGTTCAGATCGATGACAAACAAATGGCCGGGGTTATTTCGCTGTGCAGATAAAATAAGATAGAAGAATTTTTTGAGGCAGCAAATGATTCAAATAAGAAGATACCCCAAAGACGACGAAGAGGTTTTAATGAAAATGATTGGGTTTTTGATGTCTGATGAAGACCGATGTTATATGAAGCAGGGATACCGGAGGGAGGTTCGATATTTGTGCTAGAATCAATGCAAGGATCATTACATAAACGGAGGGTTTGAATATGAATAAACATGCCATACCTTTATTATTTGCTACTCTGATTATATTGCAGATAATTTCTTTAGTACGTATAGGCAATTTACAGAACGATTTAAACAACACCAGAAACCAGCTTTCCAATTCAGCGTCCCAACAGTCAAACCAGATAAACAATATCTATGCCAATATAGATTCAATGCTTAAGCGTCAGGCCAGCATTATTGACAGTTATGAATATTCGTTTGGGACCCTTGACAATAATACGCTTACTGTTCCAGTAACCTTCAACATTACACCGAAGGAAACGAAAGCGGATACCAGCGCTACGCTTGTTGTATCGGGCCAAAGTTTCAACATGAATAAAAACGGTACTAACTTTACCGCCACGCTTCCAGTTAGAATATTTGACGCCTTTGAAGCTCGGATTATATTAGCAGATGGAGGGGTTCGGAAGACAGAAAAACTGGAAGTATCAGAAAACCTGAGAGAGAAATTATTGCCAATAATTCATGTGCGATTTGAGGGTAAAAGCACAAGCAGATATAGTAAGAACCAGGGGGAATCGTCTGGAATATACCACAAAGCGGGCAATTTGAGTTTAGATGTAAAACCCGCCGCAAATAATAAGATCGAAGGAGCCCGTCTGGTTATAGATGTAGACGGCAAAACTGTTTCTGAAAAAACAATTGAAAAGATAGGCGGAAGTGCGATTCAAATGGACGAGAAAATCCCTGTTTCCGCCGGGCAAAAATTGACGATAGCAGTAATTGCTACTGATAGTTTTGGTCTAGTTTATAAAACGGTTGTGGATCAATATGAGCTTAATGATAATGCCGATCCGAAACGCGAAAGGGAGCCGATGTGGCCAGATGAGACCATTATTACCGATAAAGACGGTGCTATTCTCTATACACCAGGGTTTGGAAGGGTAAACGAACAATTGAAGCGGTGATTATTAACAATTATGACTATCTGGCAATCATGTTGATAAAAAAACGAACCCAATAGACTATATTGAGAGGCCGTTTCAGATTTTGTGTAAACTTGACCTTTGATGAATTTGCACCAATAAGCGCTGAGTTCATTATATAGAGGCCTTGGGGCCATGCACTATTTCGCCGGTCACAATGCACCCTTTGCCCGGTCACCGTGCACGGTTTTCTCCGGAAATTTTCAGAATCAGACGCACGGTTACTAAAACCGTTAGTCTGTGATTAAGCGGCCGAAAAACGACGTACTTGCTTCGGGATAGGCAGGGGGCTATAATTATAAGTTAGTAAATATTGCATTAAATACTCTGCAAAATACAGAATATTAAGAGCAGCGGGGTATTGAACATAAATAAAGGAGGGTTATCATGACAGCAGCGGGAACACCGGATGAAGCCGGCCATGATGTGAACAGGGAATTACCGGTTAATTTTATCCAGGACATCATCAGTAACGACCTGAAGACTGGCAAGGTGAAGGGCACAGTCCATACCAGATTCCCGCCGGAGCCGAACGGGTACCTGCACATCGGACACGCCAAGTCTATCTGCCTCAACTTCGGTTTGGCCAAGGCCAATAACGGCCTGTGCAATCTGCGCTTCGACGACACCAACCCCAGCAAAGAAGAAACCGAGTTTGTGGAATCGATTCAGCGAGATGTGCGCTGGTTGGGGTTTGACTGGGATGACCGCCTGTATTATGCCTCCGATTATTTTCAGCAATGCTACGACTGGGCAATGCAGCTCATCAAAGAGGGCAAAGCCTATGTGTGCGATTTAAGTGCCGAAGAGATCAGGGCTTATCGGGGCACATTGACTGAGCCCGGCAAGGACAGCCCCTATCGCAGCCGCTCCGTCGAAGAGAATCTAGATCTTTTCGAGCGCATGAAAAACGGGGAGTTCCCCGATGGTTCCCGGGTATTGCGGGCCAAAATCGATATGGCTTCACCCAATATGAATATGCGCGACCCGGTGTTGTACCGGATCATGCGTGCCACCCATCACCGCACCGGCGATACCTGGTGCATCTACCCGATGTATGATTACTCTCATCCGCTGGGTGACGCCATCGAAAATATCACCCATTCGGTTTGCACCCTGGAGTTTGCCGACCACCGGCCGCTGTACGACTGGTTTATCGAGAATGTGCGCCCCGGCAGTGAACCGCATCAATATGAATTTGCGCGCCTCAATTTGAATTACACCGTGATGAGCAAGCGCAAACTGAGAAGGTTGGTGGAAGAAGGCCATGTAAAGGGGTGGGATGACCCCCGCATGCCTACTATTTCCGGACTGCGGCGCCGGGGCTATACCCCGGAAGCGATCCGGGATTTCTGCGACCGCATCGGGGTGGCCAAGCGCGACAGCGTGGTCGACATAGGCCTCCTGGAACACTGCATCAGAGAGGATTTAAATAAAAAGGCGCAGCGGGTGATGGCGGTTTTGAGACCGCTCAAGGTGGTCCTGAGCAATTATCCTCAGGATGCGGTGGAATGGCTGGAAATCGAAAACAATCCGGAAAATCCGGCAGCCGGCAGCAGAAATGTGCCATTTGGCCGCGAGTTGTACATCGAACAGGATGATTTTATGGAGGTCCCGGTAAAGAAATTCTTCCGCCTCTTTCCGGGCGGTGAGGTGCGTCTGAAAGGAGCCTTCATCATCAAGTGCGAAGAGGTCGTCAAAGATGATTCGGGGAATATCATCGAACTGCGCTGCACCTATGACCCCGAAACCAGGAGCGGCGGGCCGGCTTCCGGACGCAAGGTGAAAGGCACTTTGCATTGGGTAGAAGCCAGTCATGCCGTCCCCGCGCAGGTCAGGTTGTACGAGAACCTGTTTCTGGACGAGGATCCCGAAAACGACGACGGCGCTGATTTTATCAGCAAGATTAATCCCAACTCGCTGCAAGTCCTGGACAGGTGCCTGGTGGAGCCCGAGCTGGCCGAGGCCCAGGCGGAGGATCGCTTCCAGTTCCTCAGGCATGGTTATTTCAGTGTGGACCCGGATACCAGGCCTGGATTTCCGGTATTCAACCGCATCGTATCGTTGCGGGACAGCTGGGCTAAGATTCAGAAAACCGCCAGGTGATAAAAAGCCAGCCTTTCTATGTTAGCGTTTACAGGAGCATTTTGTGAACCCATAGCCTTTATGATAGGGCGGGCAGCGTCGGCTGCCCGCCTTAATGCTGCCTCATCCCATCACACCGCGTAATCATCGTACTCCATGTTTGCGGTGAAGCTCTCCTTGCCGGGGGAATATTCCAGCGCCTCGTCGATGGCTTTCATCAAGCGGAACTTTCAGATCTCACCCCGTATGGTGGTGCGGTGCTCGCCGGGCCTCAGGGGCTTTGATCGAGAATTGACAGAAAAAGTAGGTATTTGTATAATCGGAATATGCTACAAGTCCTATATTGAATGGGGTGATTGGCCGAGTGTCGCTGGAAAACGGGATCCTGGGCTTTTTGTCGTGAAGTCCCTTTCGGGATGCGATATAAAGAAGCTGTTCGACATGTTCGCCGCGTACTTCTGACCGGCGGATCGGACGCAGATCCACCGGACGCAGTTGAAAGGTTCAGGGCGGAAATAAAAGAAAATGAAGCTGCTTAAGCTGGACTGAAAAGCTCAATAATTGGGGAGGGACATAATAATAATGAAAAAAATCATCCGCAGAAAGCTGATACCTGTTCTTTTATCATTGGCAATGGTGATTGGCCTGCTGCCGGCGGTGACGCCGCCGGCGCTGGCGGCTGATATCGAAAGATCGACCACGCCCGACGCACTTCTCACGATTAATATGGGGGATATACTCGGCGAAGAACCTGCTGTGTTGCTTTTCTACGGTTTCACACAGCCGATAACCGGTTCAACTCCCGGACACCTGTATGAAGATGAAACAGGGACAACGGAGGTTCATTATGATGACTACACTTGGTATATGTATTCAAGCTCCTATACAGTAACATTCAAGGCATCTACCGCAGGCGTATACACGTTTACGGCCGGATTTACTGATGAAAACTGGGAGCCGTTTACAACCAGAACCGTACAGATCACCGTAGAAGGAAGCTCCGCCCCTCCCACCGATATCACATTGTCCGGCGCCACGGTTGCCGAGGATTCCGCCGCGGAGACGGTGATCGGCACGTTTTCCACCACTGACGCCGACGCGGACGACACCTTCACCTACACGCTGGTATCGGGCAGCGGGGACGATGACAACAGTCTTTTCTCCATTGACGGTGACGCCTTAACGCTGGAATCCACATCTTTGGATTACGAGACAACATCCTCTCTAAGCATCCGTGTCAAAACGACGGACGCGGCGGGCGCTACATATGAAAAAGCGTTTGTCATCACTGTGACCGACGTCTACGAAACGCTTGCTGTGACCACAAACAGCCTGTTGTTGCTTTTTGAAGATGCATCCCTAACGACTATCGGCAGCGGCAGCCTGGCAACGACGGTCAACGCCGGCCGCACCGCCACCTATACCCTG
>NZ_DCEA01000053.1:49894-50372 GCF_002316705.1 Syntrophomonas sp. UBA1041 | reverse complement strand
GCACCGCCACCTATACCCTGGCCGCCGCGCCGGCTTTGGGTACGCTGAAAAACGACAGCGTTACCATAAATACAAATAATAGCTTTACACAAGCCGACATCAACGCAAACAAAATTACTTATACGCCCAACGCCGACGCCAACGGCACGGATAGCTTCACCTTCAGCGTATCCGACGGGACGAACAGCGTAAGCGATATCTTCAATATCACGATCACGGCGGTCAACGACGCGCCGGCCGTTTCCGGCCTGCCTGCCGCTATAACCGTCGATGAAGATCAGCCCGGTAATGTCGACCTGTCGGCCGCCGTTTTCAGCGATGCTGACGGCGATGCGCTCACCGTTACTCTGACGGCGTCTACGGGGACTTTTACCGTCAGTTCCGCAGGCGGTATTAGCGTTGGCGGCAGCGGCACCGGAACCGGAACCCTTACACTTTTAGGAACAGCCGCCGATATCAACAGCTTTTTGGACTCCGT